>JAKZWH010000145.1:0-2625 GCA_047515615.1 Acidimicrobiales bacterium
GGCCGGGCCGGGCGCTGGGTGTAGAGCGGCCGTATCTCGATGCCGTCTCGGGTCTTGCTGGTGAGATCGGCCAAGTCCCCGCCCCGCAGCGTCCGCTCGATCAGGGCCATCCAGTCGCCGCCGGTGACGGGCGTCCAGCCCTCCGCCGTCATCTCACCGCCGACACTGCCGGCTCACCAGCCGCCGACGGCTTTCATCGCGAATACCGGCGCATATGACAAGAAAACGCGATGAAAGGCGGAGGAGCATCACATTGTGAAGCGCAGGCTTCGGGCCGCGTGCTCGCCCCATTGCGCGTCGCCGCTCCAGGAGATCGAGCCGTCGTCGATCTTTGTCTGAGGGTCGATGCGCCCGCAGGCCAGCATCGTGAACGTGGTGGAGTCGGCGGTGAGCACCACGTCGGGCGAGTCCAGAGAGGCGGGGTCGACGGCCTTGGCCCTGCCGCCCACCAGAACAGCGAGCTGGCGCTCGACCGGACCGATGATGTCGGCCCGCAGGCTCATCCCGTCGGGCAGACCCACTTTCTTGCCGATGATGTAGCCGATCGAGCGCTCCACCTGGTCGAAGGCGATCTCTGCCGCGGGGCCGCTGTCGTCGGTGGCCCGCCCCAGTGGGATGGTGCAGTCGCGCACGTGGACCCACATGTCGAAGATGCGGATGGCCAGAAAGCCGCCGTAGCTCTGCACCCCCACCGGCGTCCATGACTGGCACTCGATGTCCTCGTCGCTCAGCGCGGCCAGATCGGACCGGCGGGCATCGAAAATCTCCTCCACCCGGGCACCGAACCCGGCTGAGGACATCGATGCGGAGGCGTCGGTCAGCGCCTGCATCTTCTGGAATGGAGGCATGTTGTCGGTGCTGATCTCCCAGCCCGAGATCACATCCTCCACCCCCACGGCATGGCCGATGGCCTGGCGCACTGTCCAGTCCGGGCACAGCGATTGCACCGTCCACTCGTCGTCGGACAGGTCGGCGCACAGGTCCGAAATCTCGGCGAAGCAGGCCTCAGTGGTGTCGATCAGGTGCTGGCGGGAGTAAGAATGCATGTACCAAGCATGACGCCGACCGGGCCTCGACCGCAACGCCGAATGGAGAATCCCACCATGACTGCCACCGAAGCACCCGCCGGCACCGATGAGCAGACCCGCATTGCCGACGAGGCCGTCGACGGCCTGCTGGCCGCGCACGACCCCGCCGAAGAGAGCCTCATCGAGTTCCGGGGTCACCAGTACGACGCCGGGCTGGCCTGGGTGCACCACCCGCCGGGCTTCGGCGGGCTCGGCCTGTCCCGCCGGATGCAGCGTGTGGTGGATCGCCGGCTGCGGGCCGCGGGCGCCCAGACCGCCGACCCCTCCACGTTCTTCATGATGCTGATCGGCCCGACCATCCTCACCCACGGCACCGACGAGCAGAAGCGCCGCTACCTGAGGCCCATGTTCACCGGGGAGGAGCGCTGGTGCCAGCTCTTCAGCGAACCCGGCTCGGGATCGGACTTCGCCGGGCTGGGCACCCGGGCCGTACGCGACGGTGACGAGTGGGTGGTCAACGGCCAGAAGGTGTGGAACACGCTGGCTCATGTGGCCGACCTCGGCATGCTGGTGACCCGCTCCAACCCGGAACTGCCCAAGCACAAGGGGCTGACCTACTTCGCGCTCGACATGCGAGCTCCCGGCGTGGAAGTGCGGCCGCTGCGCCAGATCACCGGCGAGGCCGAGTTCAACGAGGTGTACCTGACCGACGTGCGGGTGCCCGACTCGGCCCGCATCGGCGCTGTCGGCGAGGGCTGGCGAGTGTCGCTCACCACCCTCATGAACGAGCGGACCGCCATCGGCGGCGCGGTGGGCGGCGCCACCACCGCCCAGCAGGGACCGCTGGGCGGCCTGATGGAGGCCTACCGCAACATGGATCCGGCGGTGCGGACCAAAGCCCACCGCGACGAGGTCATGCAGCTATGGGTGCGGGGCGAGACTCTGCGGCTCACCTACTCCCGGGCCGCCCAGAACGCCCGGGCCGGCAACCCCGGCCCTGAGAGTTCCGTCAGCAAGCTGATGCTGGCCGAGTTCAACAAGGAGCTCACCGCCAAGGTGATCGACCTCGAGGGACCGGCGGGGATGGTGGACTACGACTACGAGTTCCGCCGGCCCACGGCGATCTCACTGGACGGCAAGTTCGGCGACACCCACCACGGCTTCCTGCGGTCCCGGGCCAACTCCATCGAGGGCGGCACCAGCGAGATCATGCGCAACATCCTGGGCGAGCAGGTGCTGGGCCTGCCCGGCGAGCCCCGGGTGGACAAGGAGATCCCCTGGCGCGACGTTCCCCGCAACTGACCGCCGCCAGGATCGCCAGACCGACACTCCAGACCCATCCCGTCGGCGCGACCTGCCGGGCGACAGGAGCCGAGACCAGGCCAATGCCGACCGAGGGGGGGATCGTCGACACGATGATCGGTTTTCCCGCCAAGGACTTCGAGCACTACGAGTGCATCCGCAAGCAGCTCAAGGACGCCGAATCGGCCGAGTTCGACTTCCCGGTGGAGTACATGTTCAAGGGCGTGCCCAAGGAGAAGTACGGCGCGGACGATCCCATAGCGCTGACCCTGGGCGAGATGGACGCCTACGGTGT
>JAKZWH010000146.1:0-2540 GCA_047515615.1 Acidimicrobiales bacterium
GGCCTCGATGATGTTGTCCACGTCGGCCTCGTAGGAGAACTCCGGCGAGTGCACGCCCACGATCTCCACCCCCTCGTGGCGGAAGTCGGCGTAGAGCTGGCCGAGGGCTTCGAGGGTGTTCTTGCAGTTGCGGCATCCGAAAGTCCAGAACTGCACCACCGTGAGCTTGTTGGCCGCCCGGATCTCCTCCAGCGACGTGGCGTCGGTGTTGAGCCAGCCGTCGAGGCTGGTGAGGGTGTCGGCGTCGCCCAGCACGTCGATGGGCTCAGGAGCCACGGTGGTAGTGGCGACCGTGGTGGTCGCGGGCCGTGCTGAATCGTCGACGGCATCCGCGCCGGACTCGGTGCCGGGCGAGGGCACGGTCGTAGCGGCCGTCGAGACGTCGGCGGATCCTGCATCAGTGGCATCCGAAGCGGCGTCGCCGCCCGAAGCAGCGTCGCCCGAATCGGCGTCGCCGCCCAATGCAGCGTCGCCCGAATCGGCGGCACCCGAGCCGCCAGCAACGAGGGTTGCAGCGGAGTCGTCTCCAGGGTCGTCGCCGCGCAACGCCGTCCACGCGATGGCAGCCAGCCCTGCGGCCAGCACCCCCAAGGCCAGATAGCGCACAAAGGAGGGTCGCATCGCAACATGAACAATACGAGCACCCGCAGCACCCCGGCACCCGCAGCACCCCGGCATCCGAGCCTCTGACGGAGCACCCGATCATGTGCAGATCCGGAACGTATGCGTATTACGATTCGTGATACGCTCTGCGGATGGCACGAGCGATCTCGGTACGTCTGGACGACGAGGCCCTCCGAGCCCTCAGCCAACTGGAGGCTCAGGGCCTGACGCAGTCGGAGGCCATCCGATCATCGCTGGTGCACGAGGCCGCCCGGATGCGGGCCCGGCAGGCGCTGGCCGCGGAGGTCGCCGCCCTGGAGGCCGACGAGGCCGACCGGGCCGAGATGAGCGCGGTAGCCAGCCTCATGGAACAGCTCCGTGCGCCGGAGTGAGTCCGGCATGAGCGGCTAGACGCAGGACCGTCGGAACACCTGCATGCGCCGGGGTGACGTCTTCGAACTGCGGATTCCTCGCGGCACGGGCCACGAGCAGCAGGGGCGCCGCTTCGGAGTGGTGGTGCAGTCCGACGCGCTTCTGCCCCGCTCGGTGGTGCTGGTGGCACCGACGTCGGCCAGTGCCCGACCAGCCTCGTTCCGGCCTGTCATCGAGTTGGACGGGCAGCAGACAGCGGTGCTCGTCGAGCAGGTGGGCGCAGTCGACGTCACCCGCCTGGGCGACCTGGTCGGCCACCTTCGCCCCGAAGAGCAGTGGGGCATCGACACCGCCCTGGGCGCGGTCTTCGACCTGCACTAGAAGGCAAGTCGCCGCGACACTGTCAGCCTGTCACTGAGTTACCTCCCACCCCAGCCGGACGGCCTGAATTCCTGGGTAGTCAGGCTGGATGCCGAATAGTCGTCATCGTCGTCGTGGGGTGTGAGCGGGTTGATATTTGCCCTGCTCAGGAGGGGTACCCACCGACCTTAGGAGCCTCGCCACAGAGCGTGAGGGGTGAGCTACCAGCGCCACCACGACAACAGCAATCGCGCCGAGGTTCAGCCACGGCGCGGCCTGCCACCACTCCTCCCAATGCCGCGAATAGGCCAACTCCGCGGCCAAACCGACCACGCCGAGGACCGTCAAGAACAGCAGCCCCGCCCGCAACGACCCCGACGTCCCGCTGAACACGTCAGCAGATTTCAGGGCAGAGCCAGCAAGGCCACTATGTGGTCGACCACACCAGGGCCAGGGTTGTACTTCTGGAGCTCACGCCGAAGCTTCTCAAAGCCGGGATCATCAACTGGATACGGGCGGTACTCCTCGACTTCGTGAGCCCATTCCCCCGGCGTTGGGGATGCCCGCCGCCTCGAACGCGGCCTTCAGATCGTCGTCGGTAGCGTTGTTCGCGGAGACCTTGCCCGCAGGAGCGTCCGAAATGGAACCCCGAATCAGCATCATCACGCTGGGAGTGTCCGACCTTGGCCGCTCCACCCGCTTCTACCGCGACGGACTCGGATTCCCCGAGCACGAGGCGGGCGGCGACGAGATCACCTTCCTCGCCCTCACCGGCTTACTGCTGGGGCTCTACCCGCGGGACGCCCTAGCCGACGACATCGGCCGGCCCGATCAGAAGGGCACGCCGCAGCCTGCGCTGCACGGATTCACCATCGCCCACAACGTGGCGACACGCGCCGAAGTGGACTCCGCGCTGCGGCAGGCCGCCACGGCCGGGGCCAGCATCGTCAAGCCCGCCGCCGAAACATTCTGGGGCGGCTACTCCGGGTACTTCGCCGATCCCGACGGCTTCCTGTGGGAAGTTGCGACCGGCTCCGGCCTGCCCATAGAACCGGGCTCGGACTAGCGGTAGTGGGCCAGATTCCCCGCTGAACCGATCTCCGGCATAGAGGCCAGGCGGCTGCTAGTGCGGTGTCCACAAACGTTTGCGCGCGTGTCGTTTCTGTGGTGTTTCATGCTGCTTGTGGGAGTGGTCGGCCCCAGCG
>JAKZWH010000147.1:0-3162 GCA_047515615.1 Acidimicrobiales bacterium
GGCGCGCCCCCGTCTCGAAAGCTTGGCCGTCGGCGTGTGCTCTCGGTTCGGCCAGCGCATCAGAACTGGAAGTAGATGTAGTCGGCGACGCCCTCGGGGCCGAGCGCCACCACGATCATCGTCCACGCCGCGAAGCCGGCCGCGGTGACGGCCGCGGGAGCCTCCGCCAGCCGCGTCGACCAGCGCCGGGCGAAGGCCAGGGGCACGTACTGGGCCAGGACCGATCCCACGATCACGGCCAGCACGGTCGGGGTGAGCAGCTCAGTGCCGATCCCCCACCCACGGAACAGGCGCTCGTAGACGTCGCCGGCGTGGGCCAGGGTCTCGCTGTTGAACAGCACCCAGCCGGCGCACACGAAATGGAACACCGCCAGCACCCGCAGCCAGGATCCGAGGGCGGATCCGGCGCCCGGCGCGGTCCGCGCCCGCCGGGATGTCGGGCTGTCATCGCCCCGTGCCTGCCGGGAGGCGGTCCTGGTCGACCAAAGCCGGCCGCCCAGACGCTCCGCGGCCAGCCCTACGCCGTGGTACAGGCCCCAAACGATGAACACCCCAGCCGCCCCGTGCCACAGCCCGCCCAGCCCCATGGTCGCCAGCAGGTTGACGTAGGTGCGCACCCGGCCCCGCCGGCTGCCCCCCAGCGGGATGTACAGGTAGTCGCGCAGCCAGCGCGACAGCGTCATGTGCCAGCGCCGCCAGAAGTCCTGGACCGACACCGCCGCGTAGGGGCGGTCGAAGTTCTGCGGGAAGCGGAATCCCATCAGCAGGGCCACGCCGATGGCCATGTCGGTGTAGCCCGAGAAGTCGGCGTAGATCTGGACCGCGTAGCCGTACACGCCGAAGAGCACGTCGAGGGCCCCGTAGCTGCCCGGGGAGGCGAACGCCTCGTCCACGATCGCCCCGGCCAAGAAGTCGGCCACCACGACCTTCTTGAACATCCCCCGGGCGATCAGCTGGGCCGCCCGGCCGAGCTCGACCCGGTCGACGCGGCCGCCCAAGAGCTCCGGTTGGCTCTGGCCCGGCCACATCTGCAGCTGCACCGGCGCCTCCAGGTAACCGCGGGTGGCTCCGGTGCCCCGGCCCTTGGGCGGGAACCGCATCTGGGGGAGGAACTCGGTGGCTCGCACTATCGGCCCGGCCACCAGCTGCGGGAAGAAAGACAGGTAGACGGCGAAGTCGAGCAGCGGCGCGGGCGACGTGTCGCCCCGGTGGACGTCCACCACGTAGCTGATGGCCTGGAAGGTGAAGAAGGAGATGCCGATGGGCAGCACGACGCTCAGCGCGGGGCTGGAGATCCCGAAGCTGCTCTCCAGGCTCTGGGTGAAGAAGCCGTAGTACTTGAAGAAGGCCAGCACCCCGAGGTCGAAGACCACAGCCGCGGCCACCGTCGTCCGGCGGGCAGCGGGGCGAGTGAAGCGCCGGTTCATGCGGGCCGCGGCCGCGTTCACCAGGGTCATGGCCACTAGCAGCAGCACGAAGCGCCGGTCCCAGGCCGCGTAGAACCAGTACGAGGCGCCCAGCACGAACAGCTTCCACGGCAGCGGCCGTCTCCGCAGGGCCCAGCTCACCGGCAGCACTACCGCGAAGAAGGCCGCGAAGGTGAACGTGGGGAACAGCACCGCGGCGCACGCTAGTACGGGCGCTGTCGGGCGACGGCGGCATTCGGGGATTGATAGCGAACAGATGTTCGCTATAGTGGATATATGGGGATCGCCGGGTCGGGCACCAGGTCGGGCACCAGGTCAGGCACTCAGGCCGATGTGGGTCCCCGCCAGGGCGACCTGTTCGCCCAGGGGCAGCCGGTTGTGAGCGGGTCCGCGGCCATGGAGCGCCTGGAGCTGGACGGCCGGAGCTGGATCGACCTGGCGACGCGGTGGTTGCTCGGCGGCGACGAGCTCCTCGAGCAGCTCGCGGCGGGCTTGCGCTGGACCCGGGCCGAGCGCCCGATGTACGGGCGGATGGTGGAGGAGCCCCGCCTGGGAGCCCACCTCAGGACCCGGTCGGCGGGCGCGCCGGCGGTGATCGACGAGATGGCTGCGGCTCTGGGCGGCCGCTACCGGGTGGGGTTCAACTCGGTGTGGGTCAACTACTACCGTGGCGGCCAGGACTCGGTGGCCTGGCACAGCGACGGCATCGGGATCGACCCAGGCGACGCCGTGGTGGCCATCGTGTCACTGGGCGGGCCGCGGAGGTTCCTGCTGAGGCCCGCCGGCGGGGGCCGCAGCCAGTCCCTCACCCTGGCGTCGGGGGACTTGCTCGTGATGGGCGGGGCCTGCCAGCAGAACTGGGAGCACTCGGTGCCCAAGGTCGCGGCCGCTCCGCCCCGCATGAGCGTCACCTTCCGCTGCACCGCTTCACGAGACGGCCGGTAGTCTCCGCGGCTGGACAGGGCGCCAACAGGGAGGCGGGATTCCATGGGGCGATTTGACGGGAAGGTGGCGCTGATCACCGGAGCGGCCTCGGGCATGGGACGGGCAGTGTCGATCCGTCTCGCCGCCGAGGGGGCCGAGGTGTTCGCGGTGGACGTGAACGACGACGGACTGGCCGAGACCGCTTCAGTGATCGTCGGCTCGGAGGGCCGGATCGAGACGCAGCACTGCGACCTGTCGTCCGTCGCCGACTGCCGGGCAGCCGCGGCTGGATGCGTTGACACTCTCGGGCGCATCGACGTGCTCGGCAACATCGCCGGGCTCTCGTGGCAGGACCGGGTGGCCGACGTCACCGAAGAGGGCTGGGACCGCATGTTCGACGTGAACGTGAAGGGCGTGTTCTTCCTGACGCAGGCCGCGCTCCCCCACCTGCTGGAGTCGGGCGGCAACATCGTGAACATCGCCTCCAATGCCGGGCTGATGGGAATGGCCTACACGGCCCCCTACTGCGCCACCAAGGGCGCGGTGGCACTGATGACCAAGGCCCTGGCCATGGAGCTGGCCAAGACGCCGGTGCGGGTCAACGCCATCGCCCCCGGCGGGGTGGACACCCCCATGGTCCGGAACTACAAGCAGGTCGCCGACGGCGACTGGCACCTGGTCCGCCGCACCATCGCCTTCAAGCCGATGAGCCAGCCCGAGCACATCGCCGCGCTGTTCGCCTTCGTGGCCTCCGACGACTGCCCCGGCATCCACGGCGCCGTCCTAAGCGCCGACGGAGGTCTCACCGCCG
>JAKZWH010000148.1:0-2681 GCA_047515615.1 Acidimicrobiales bacterium
GCCCTCGGTGGCGTTGGTGCCGTCGAGGCGGATCACGATGGGGGCGCTGATGTCCACCCGCCGCAGAGCCTCGACGATGCCGTTGGCCACTTCCTCACCCCGGGTGATGCCCCCGAAGATGTTGATCAGGATGGCCCGCACCGCCGGGTCGTTGTTGATCACCTCGAGCGCGCCCGCCATGACCTCGGCGTTGGCGCCGCCGCCGATGTCGAGGAAGTTGGCCGGCCGGCCCCCCACCTGGTTCACCACGTCCACCGTGCTCATGGCCAGGCCCGCTCCGTTGGCGATCACCCCCACCGAGCCGTCCAGGCCCACATACTGCAGACCCTTGGCGTGCGCGGCCTGCTCCCGCTCGTCGCGGGTCTGGGTGGCGTCGTACTGGCCGTAGTCGTCGTGGCGGTACGTGCTGTTGGCGTCGAGGGTGACCTTGGCGTCGAGCAGCACCACGTCGCCGCCGGAAGTGAGGATCAACGGGTTGACCTCCACCAGGTCGGCGTCGGCGTCCACGTAGGCGTCGTAGAGAACCGACAGCATCCGGGTCACGCCCCCGGCGGCGGCATCGGGGATGCGGGCGGCCTCCACCCAGGCGCGGCAGGCCTGCTCGGACAGCCCGTCCACCGGGTCAATATGGATGCGGGCGATGGCTCCGGGACTTTCCTCGGCCACCGTCTCGATCTCAACGCCGCCCTCAGCGGAGAGCATCCCCAGGTGCTGTTTGGCCGAACGGTCCAGCGTGAAGCTGAGGTAGTACTCCTCGGCTATGTCTGACGCCTCCTCGATCCACAGGCGCCCCACGATGTGGCCCGAGATGTCGAGGCCCAGGATGTCGGCGGCATGGCCGCGCACCGCGTTCAGGTCGGCAGCCAGCTTCACGCCCCCGGCCTTGCCTCGCCCCCCGGTGTGGACCTGGGCCTTGACCACCACCGGAAGCCCGAGCCGCTCGGCCGCGGCCACGGCCTCGTCGGGCGAGAACGCCACCTCACCTGAGGGCACCAGAAGCCCGTATCGGGCAAACAACTCCTTGCCCTGGTGCTCGAACAAATCCACGGGAGGCGATACTAGGCCGCGATGCCTGTTTCCAGCGGACCCCGGCCGAGCTTGCGGGCTGCGATCGTCGTCGGCCTGGCGGGCGTGGTGGTGGCGCTGGGCCTGGTTGGAGCGGTGCTGCTGCTGACCCGCACCGGAACCGACGTTGAAATCCGCATCGGCGACCGCGACTTTCGCGACATGGAGACCGGACGGATCAGCGCCGAGATAGCCGACCGGGGTCCGATCCTGTTCGGAGATGTCGCCGACGGCAGCCTCGACATCATCCTGCAGCACGTCGGCGACGATCAGGAGGCCGGGTGGCTCGCCTTCGAGGCCCGCCGGCCGGGCCAGAGCCGCGACTGCTTCTTCGAGTGGCGGCCCGAGAAGGCCGACTTCGTGAACACCTGCGACCCCGACGACATTGTCGATGCGGCCGGGACCGGCCTGCACCACTTCGAAGTGGCCGTCGTGGACGGCGACGTCCGGGTAGACATCAACCCCAGGTGACGCGCCACACTGGGAGGCCCGTATGGATGACGTGAACCCCACCGACCGGATATTCCTGCGCGACGCCCAGTGCCGGGCCTTCGACGCGACCGTCGTCGCCGTGGACGACGAGGGGCGGGTGGCCCTGGACGCCACCGCCTTCTACGCCACCAGCGGAGGCCAGCCCCACGACACCGGCACGCTGAGCTTCCACGGCGGCTCGGCTTCGGTGACCGACGTGCGAGGCCACGACGTGGTGTGGCACGCCCTCGACGGCCCGAGCTCCCCGGCGGTGGGAACGGCAGTGCGCGGAGAACTCGACTGGGAGCGCCGCCATGCCCTGATGCGCACCCACACCGCGCTGCACATCCTGTGCGGCGTGATCTACAACACCTGGGGCGTGTCGGTGACCGGCGGCAACATGGCGCCGCTGTCGGCCCGCATGGACTTCGAGTTCGATCCCCTGCCCGAGGGGTTCGCGGCCCGGGTCACTGAGCTGGTGAACGCCGAGATCGCCGCCGACCGGCCCATCGAGATCTCGTTCCTGCCCCGGGCCGAGGCCCTCGCCGACGACGCCTTGATCCGCACCAAGGTCAACCTCATCCCCGAGTTCGTGAAGGAGATCCGGGTGGTGGACATCGTCGGGCTCGACAAGCAGGCCGACGGCGGCACCCACCTGCCCTCCACCGGCGAGGTGGGCCGCTTCGAGGTGGTCAAGACCGAGTCGAAGGGCAAGGCCAACAAGCGCCTCCGCATCGCAGTGCACGACGCCCAGTGACTCGTCCCCTTGCACGGCAAGGTAACGAAAGCTAATGTGGACCTAGAGGTTGTCGCCGCTAGATCATGAATATACAGTGATTTTCATGGCTATTGCGCTTATCTCCGTCATAGGGGCTGGCCTGCTTGGGTTCCTGGGCATCCTGGTGCAGTATCTGCTGAGACAGAACGCCCAGCGTCACGACGAACATGTAGTCGCAATGGGTGCCATCCATGAGCAGGGCCTACGCATGGAGAAACTGCACACAGCGACATCGGAGTTGATCCAGCAGAGTGCCCACGCGGCGCGCCAGCACGCGGACGTACTCCACCGCGAAGCGACGGAGGCGATCACCGCGCAGGGCCTACGCGTGCAGGAACTACACACAAAAGCCATCGACGCCATCACC
>JAKZWH010000149.1:0-4214 GCA_047515615.1 Acidimicrobiales bacterium
GACCGTGCCCGAGTGGTACACCGAGCGGCCCACGTTGGCGCCGGGGTTGATGCCGGCCACCACCAGGTCGTAGTGCCCGAACAGGTCCAGCCGCCCGAACATCACGCACAGCGCGGGCGGGCCGGTGACCGACCACACCTCATCTATGCCGTCGATCGAGGCCCGATGCACCTCGGGCTTGATCAGGTGCAGCGGCCCGAAGGCCGCTCCGTAGCCCGAGTACTCCTTGTCGGGCGCCACCACCACCACGTCGCCGAGAGTGGCCATGGCCCGGGCCAGCACGTGCAGCCCGATGGAGTCGATGCCGTCGTCGTTGGTGACGAGAATGCGCACCGGCGGACCCTAGCCGCCCCAAGCGGAACCGAAGCCGGTCTCTGCGGGGTTCTAGCCTGATGTTCACCTTGGGTCGGCACACTCGTGCAGTGAGTTCGGGTTCTGTGAGTTCGAGTCCCGCGAGTTCAGGGTGTGCCACCATCGTCGTGGCCGTCCACGACGCCGGGCCGGGCGTTGGTGAGGCCGACCGCGAGCGGATCTTCGAGCGCTTCCACCGACTGGAGGCTGACCGGGACCAGCCCGGGTCAGGCCTCGGCCTGGCCATCGTCCGCCAAGTCGCCGAAGCCCACGGCGGCACAGTCTGGGCGGGCGTCTCACCGCTCGGAGGCGCGGCGGTCGGACTGCGGATCCCCGAGATGGACGACTAGGGCTCGGCGCGGTCGGGATCGCGGCCGCGCCGAGCCCTAGTCGACACACATCCGGCTGAGGGCAGAGATCCGGCGGCGCTAGGCGGCGGCCTCTGGGGCCAACTCGGCCCTCACCGAGAACTCGGATCCTTCGGCGAACACCAGCTCGGTGATGCGGCCCGCGCCCCGCACGTCGTCGGCCACCGACTCCAGCACGGCGAGACGCTCCGCGGTGTCGATGACCGTGGCTCGCAGCACCTCGGTGCGCAACGGCCGCTTGGCCTCGGACTTGGCCCGGCGCACCTCGCCCAGAGCGGCTGACGCCACTGCGCTGGGCAGCGCGCCCGTGTCGCCGGCCGCGGCCCGCAGCGGCTCTGGATCGGGCCACTCCGAGGCATGCACGGAGGTGTCGTGCCACCAGCTCCACACCTCCTCGGCGACGAAGGGCATGAACGGGGCGAACAGCTGCTGCAGCACCGCCAGCGCGGTCCTCAGCGCCCGGCAGGCCGAGGCGGCCGCGGCCGGGCCGTACTCGCCGTAGGCGCGGGCCTTCACCAGTTCGACGTGGTCGTCGGCGAAGGCCCAGCAGAACGACTCGGTGCGCTCCAGAGCCCGGGCGTAGTCGAAGGCCTCCAGGGCCCGGGTGGCGTCGGTGACGAGGTCGGCGAGGCGGTGCAGCATCGAGCGGTCCAACGTCTCGGTGACCTCGCCACCGCCGGGATCGTCGAAGCGCAGCACGAACTTCGAGACGTTGAGCAGCTTGACGGCGAGGCGCCGGCCGATGCGGAACTGTTGCTCGTCGAAGGCGGTGTCGGTGCCGGGGCGCCCGCACGCGGCCCAGTAGCGCACCGCGTCGGCGCCGTAGCGCTCCAGCAGCTGGGTGGGCACCTGCACGTTGCCCCGCGACTTCGACATCTTCTTGCGGTCGGGGTCGAGGATCCAGCCCGACAGGGCGCAGTTGTGCCACGGGACCGTGCCGGCGTCGAAGTGGGCCCGCACCACGGTGGAGAACAGCCAGGTGCGGATGATGTCGTGGGCCTGGGGCCGCATGTCCATCGGGAAGGTGGCCGCGTAGAGGGCCTCGTCGGTGCGCCAGCCGGTGGCGATCTGTGGGGTTAGCGACGAGGTGGCCCAGGTGTCCATCACGTCGGGGTCGCCGATGAACCCGCCGGGAACGCCCCGCTGGGACTCGTCGTAGAGCGGTGGGCAGTCCGCGGACGGGTCCACGGGAAGGGCGGACTCCTCCGGTTGGATCGGGGCGCCCCACACCGGCGAGCCGTCGGCTTCGAGGCGGTACCACAGCGGGATGGGCACCCCGAAGAAGCGCTGGCGGCTGATGAGCCAGTCGCCGTTGAGCCCCGCGATCCAGCTCTCGTAGCGGGCCCGCATGTAGCCCGGCACCCAGTTCATCTCCGTGCCCCGGTCGATCAGGGCCTGGCCGAGGTCGGCGTCGCGCCCGCCGTTGCGGATGTACCACTGCCGGCTGGACACGATCTCGAGGGGCTTGTCGCCCTTCTCGAAGAACTTGACCGGGTGGGTGATGGGGCGGGGCTCGCCGTCAATGTCGCCGGACTCGGCGAAGACGGCTGCGATCTCGGTGCGGGCCGCCGCGGCGGTCTTGCCGGCCAGTCGGGCGTAGGCAGCCCGGCCCGCCGGTGACTCGATGGCCACGGGGGGCTCTGCCGCGAAGCGCCCGTCTCGTCCGATCACGGTGCGCACCGGCAGGTTGAGCTCCCGCCACCAGGTGACGTCGGCGGTGTCGCCGAAGGTGCAGATCATGGCGATGCCGGTGCCCTTGTCGGGATCCGCGAGCTGGTGCGCCAGCACCGGCACCTCCACATCGAACACCGGGGTGCGCACCGCGGAGCCGAACCGCGGCTTGTAGCGGCCGTCGTCGGGATGGGCCACCAGCGCCACGCAGGACGGCACCAGCTCGGGCCGGGTGGTGTCGATCCAGATGTCGCTGCCGTCGATGCCGCGGAAGCGCAGCTTGTGGTAGGCGCCGGGCATCTCCCGGTCGTCGAGCTCGGCCTGGGCCACCGCGGTCTGGAAGCTCACGTCCCACAGCGACGGTGCCTCGATCTGGTAGGCCTCGCCCCGCTCCAGGTTCTCCAGGAAGGCGAGCTGGGACACCCCCCGGCAGTGGGCGTCGATGGTGGCGTAGGTGCGGGTCCAGTCCACCGAAAGCCCGATGTGGCGGAACAGGTCCTCGAATGCCTTCTCGTCGGCCGCGGTGAGCTCCTCGCACAGCTCGATGAAGTTGGGGCGACTCACCGCGATCGTCGGGCGCTTGGCCACGGCCGAGGGCCGGCCCGCGTCGGGCGGCGCCGCGAAGTCCGGGTCGTACGGGAGCGACGGGTCACAGCGCACGCCGTAGTAGTTCTGGACCCGGCGCTCGGTGGGCAGCCCGTTGTCGTCCCAGCCCATGGGGTAGAACACGGCCTGGCCGGCCATGCGCCGGTGGCGGGCGATGATGTCGGTGTGGGTGTAGCTGAATACGTGCCCGACATGCAGCGAGCCGCTCACCGTCGGCGGGGGAGTGTCGATGGAGAACACCTCGTCGCGGGGCCGGGACGCATCGAAACGGTAGATGCCCGAGGCCTCCCACTCGCCGTCCCACTTCTCTTCGAGCCCGTCCAGGCTGGGCTTGTCGGGGACGGTGGCTCGGCGGGGCTCGTCGGCGGTTCGGCTCATGCGGGCGCCCACGCTACCGCCCACCCTTCAAGCTTGGGTTGCGCGGATTGGTGCCCCCTCACCTGATAGCACTGCTACCAACCTCTATGTCCAGTGCACCTGGTGCTGTCGTTCCTGCTGATATTCCTGAGGATGGATTCAGGGCAACCTCCCGCCTGCCCGCGGATCAGGACAGATTCTAGACACTTGGTATCGTTTGGCTGATGCTCTTGAACTACTACGCGATAGCGGTCGCCGTAATTGTCGGCACGGTATCGGGTATCGCTTCAGTGTCGTGGATTCGCGGGAGGGTGCATGACAGCTTGGTAGCTATTCGTGCTGCGGCCATTGGGGTCGTTGGCTCACTCATATTTAGCGCTGGCGCGCTTCTCATTACTGGACTCGATGGTTTCACGCTCATCCATGTTGTGTACGTTGTTCTCACGGTTGGTGTCCCGCTAGCTGGCGTGATCGTATTGATCTTTGCTCGCGAGCGTTCTCGAGCCATTATGGCTCTTTGTCTTTCAGTCCAGGTCGCGATTCCAGTGGGCATCTATACGACTCACATCGAGCCGTTTTGGCTGAGAACAGAGTCTGTGACGCTTACCGTCGATGGCGTCGGGGAGGGGATTCGAGTTGGCGTGCTGTCTGATCTTCAGGCCACAGCGGTTGGCCCCTACGAAAATGAGGCGGTAGACCGCTTGATTGCGTTGACACCGGACATTGTCGTCATTCCGGGAGACCTGTACCAGTTTGATCCAGACTTGTTCGGTGAGCGAGCACCGCAATTTTCAGAACTGGTCCGGCGACTTGTTGACGCGGTGTCGATTGTCTATTTGGTGAGCGGCAATACCGATACTG
>JAKZWH010000150.1:0-5575 GCA_047515615.1 Acidimicrobiales bacterium
CACCTGGCCCTCTCCGCAGCCGACGTCGACGATCAGCCGCAGTGGCACCACCGGGGCCAGACAGCTCATCACCATGGGCAGCATCTGCTCGACGTACTCGGGGTCGGCGCCGTCGGCCAACTCTCGCTGCCACCACGCGGCGTGCTGCTCCCAGTCGCCGGCCGAAGCCTCGGCTGCGGTCATCGCCGGAACCCGCCGTGCAGGGCGGCGTGGACGTTCTCGGCCACCGTGTCGGGAAGCCAGCCCAGGGCCTTCAGCTCTTGCAGCTCGGCCCGCTGCACCGCTCTCACGCCTCCGAGCTCCTTGGTCAGGCGGACCTTGCGGACCGGGCCGATGCCGGCGATGCCGTCGAGGGCGGAGCCGGTCATGCGCTTGTCCCGCAGCGTGCGGTGATACGCGATCGCGAAGCGGTGGCTCTCGTCGCGGATGCGCTGCAGCATGTACAGGGCCTCGGACTGGCGCGGGATCCGAACCGGATCGGCCCGGCCCGGCACGAACACCTCCTCGAACTGCTTGGCCAGCGCCGCGGCCGGGATCTCTTCGGTAAGGCCCAACTCCTCGAGCACCCGCACGGCCACACCCAGCTGGCCCTTGCCGCCGTCCACCAGCAGCAGCTGCGGCGGGTACGAGAAGCGGCCGTCGCGCTCCGACACCGGCCGGGCCCGCTGCTCTAGGTAGCCGCTGAGGCGCCGGGTCAGCACCTCGTGCATGGCCGCAAAGTCGTCGTTGCCGGGCACCGAGCGCAGCCGGAAGCGCCGGTAGTCGGCCTTCTTGGGCAGGCCGTCCTCCAGCACCACCATCGACCCCACGTAGTCCTGCCCGGACAGGTGGCTCATGTCGTAGCACTCGATGCGCAGCGGGGCCTCGGCCAGCTGTAGATGCTTCTGGAGCTCGTTGAGGGCCCGGGCCCGGCTGTTGTGGTCGGTGCTGCGCTTGAGCCGGTGGCGGGTGAAGGACTCCTCGGCGTTGCGGGTCACGGTGGCTTGCAGGCCCCGCTTGGGGCCGCGCTGGGGCACCCTGATGTGGACCCGGGAGCCGCGCATCTCCGTCAGCCATTCTGTGTAGAGGCCGACCTCGGCGGGAAGGTCGGGCACCAGCACCTGCTTGGGCCAGCCCAGCGGGTTGTCGTCGAAGTAGAGGCGCTCCAGCGCCCGGCTCACCAGCTCGGCCCGGTCGAGCTCCTCGGCCTTGTCGATCACGAAGCCCCGCCGCCCCATCACCCGGCCCCGGCGCACGAAGAACACCTGCACGGCCGCCTCCAGGGCGTCCTCCACCAGCCCGATGACGTCGAAGTCCTCGTTGCGGGAGCCGACCATCTGCTGGGTCTCCACCGCCTTGCGGACCGAGTCGAGCCGGTCCCGCAGCCGGGCCGCCCGCTCGTACTCCAACTCGTCGGCCGCGGCGGCCATCTCGGCGCTGAGCCGGTCGATCACCGGGTCGGTGTCGCCCTCCAGGAACTCCAGCAGATCGGCCACCATCCCGGCGTAGTCATCGGCGGACACGTCGCCCACGCACGGCCCCGAGCACTTCTCGATGTGGTACAGCAGGCAGGGCTTGCCCAGGCTGGCGTACCGGCGGAACTTGCCGTCGGTGCAGGTGCGGATCGGGAAGGTGCGCAGCAGCAGGTCGAGGGTGTCGCGGATGGCGTAGGCGTGGCCGTAGGGGCCGAAGTAGCGGTTGCCCTTGCGGCGCCGGCCCCGCATCACCATGGCCCGGGGCCACTCGTCGAGCATGGTCACGCACAGGAACGGGTACGACTTGTCGTCGGTGTAGCGCACGTTGAACCGGGGCCGGTGGCGCTGGATCAGCGAGAACTCGAGCATCAGGGCCTCGACCTCGTTGGCCACCTGGATCCACTCCACCGAGGCGGCCGCGTCCACCATCTGGCGGGTGCGCAGCGCAAGGTGCGAGCCGAAGTAGTTGTTCAGGCGCGACCGCAGGCTCTTGGCCTTGCCTACATAGATGACCCGGCCCTCGGCGTCGAGGAACTGGTACGACCCGGGCGCGTCGGGGATCGACCCCGCCGCCGGCCGGATCAGCACAGCATCGGGCGCAGGTAGCGGCCGGTGTGGCTCTCAGGGATCTCCGCCACCTGCTCGGGGGTGCCCTCGGCCACGATCCGTCCCCCGCCCGAGCCGCCCTCGGGCCCCAGATCGATGATCCAGTCGGCCGTCTTGACCACATCGAGGTTGTGCTCGATCACCACCACGGTGTTGCCCTGGTCCACCAGCCGGCCCAGCACGCCGAGCAGCTTGCGCACGTCCTCGAAGTGCAGCCCGGTGGTGGGCTCGTCGAGGATGTACATGGTGTGGCCGGTGGAGCGCTTGGCCAGCTCGCTCGACAGCTTCACCCGCTGGGCCTCGCCCCCCGACAGCGTGGGGGCGGGCTGGCCGAGGCGCACGTAGCCGAGCCCGACGTCGGTCAGGGTGCCCATGTGGCGGGCGATGGCCGGCTGGTTGGCGAAGAACTCCCGCGCGTCGGCGCACGGCATGTCGAGAACCTCGGCGATGTTGCGGCCCTTGAAGGTCACCTCCAGGGTGTCGCGGTTGTAGCGCTTGCCCTTGCACAGCTCGCAGGGCACGTACACGTCGGGCAGGAAGTGCATCTCGATGCGGATGGTGCCGTCACCCCGGCAGGCCTCGCAGCGCCCGCCCTTCACGTTGAACGAGAACCGTCCCGGCATGTAGCCGCGAATGCGGGACTCGGCGGTGTTGGCGAACAGCTTGCGGACGTGGTCAAAAACCCCGGTGTAGGTGGCCGGGTTGGACCGGGGGGTGCGGCCTATGGGCGACTGGTCGATGGCGATCACCTTGTCGAGGTGGCCGACGCCGTCGACGCGGGTGTGGCGCCCGGGCGGGGTCTTGGACCGGTAGATGTGCTGCATCAGGGCCCGGTGCAGGATCTCGTTGACGAGCGACGACTTGCCCGACCCCGACACCCCGGTCACGCACACGAATTGCTGAAGCGGGAAGGCGACGTCGATGTCGGCCAGGTTGTTCTCCCTGGCGCCGCGGATCACCAGGCGGGTGCCGTCGCCCAGCCGGCGCATCTGCGGCACCTCGATGCGGCGCCGGCCCGACAGGTACTGGCCGGTGACGGAATCCTGCACTTCGAGCAGGCCCTGCAGCGACCCGGAGTGCACGACGGTCCCGCCGTGCTCGCCCGCGCCCGGCCCGATGTCCACCACATGGTCGGCGACCCGGATCGTCTCCTCGTCGTGCTCCACCACCATCACGGTGTTGCCCAGGTCGCGCATTCGCAGCAGCGTCTCGATGAGGCGGCGGTTGTCGCGCTGGTGAAGCCCTATCGAAGGCTCGTCGAGCACGTACAGCACCCCGACGAGGCCTGAGCCGACCTGGCTGGCCAGTCGGATGCGCTGGGCCTCGCCGCCGGCGAGGGTGGCCGCGCTGCGCGACAGGTTGAGGTAGTCGAGCCCCACGTCGAGCAGGAAGCCGAGCCGGGAGCGGATCTCCTTGAGGACCTGCTCGGCGATCATCGTGTCGCGGTCGTCGAGGCGCAGCTCGGCCAGGGTCTTGACCGCGTCCGCGATCGACATGGCGCACAGCTCGTGGATGTTGTGGCCGTCGACGGTCACGGCCAGCGCCAGCGGGTTGAGTCGCGCGCCGCCGCAGTCGGGGCACGGCACCTGGCGCATGTAGCCCTCGATGTGCTCGCGGGCGGATTCGCTCTCGGACTCGTCATGGCGGCGCATCAGATGCGGGACGATCCCCTCGAAGCGGGCCTGGTACGCCCGGCGGCGCCCGAAGCGGTTCTGGTAGCGGACTTGCACCCGGCGCGTGACTCCCTTGGCGTACAGCAGCATGTCCTGCTGGCGGGCGCTGAGGGAGCGCCAGGGCACGTCGCGAGGGATGGTGTACTCCTCGCACACGGCCTGAAGCAGGCGCGGGTAGTAGCGCGACCGGCTGTCGGCCCACGGCGTGATGGCGCCGCCCTCAACGGTGGCGTCGGGGTCGGGGACGACCAGATGGGGGTCGACCTCGAACACGGTGCCCAGGCCGTCGCAGTGGGTGCAGGCTCCGTAGGGCGAGTTGAACGAGAAGTTGCGGGGGGCCAGCTCCTCGAAGGACTTGCCGTCGGAGGGCCGGGCCAGATGCTGGCTGAACACGATCCGCCGGGGCTCTTCGACAGCGCGGCCGCGGTCGTCATCGTCGTCGGGGCGGGGCCGGGCCACGATATCGATCTCGGCGATCCCGCCGGCGAGGCGCAGCGCGGTCTCCACCGAGTCGGTCAATCGGCGCTCGACGCCGTCGCGCAGCACCAGCCGGTCCACCACCACGCTGATGTTGTGCATCTCGTAACGGGCCAGTTCCAGGCCGTCGGCGCCGCCGGAGAGGCCGGTGGCGCCAGCCATGTCAGCCAGCTCCAACAACTCGCCGTCGACGATGGCTCTGGCGTATCCCTGCCCGGCCAGGTCGGCCAGCAGGGTGTCGTAGGTGCCCTTGCGGCCGCGCACCACCGGGGCCAGCACCTGGAAGCGGGTGCCGGGCTCCATCTCCAGGATGCGGTCGACGATCTGCTGGGGGGTCTGGCGGATGAGGCGCTCGCCGGTTTCGGGGTCGTGGGGCACGCCGATGCGGGCGTACAGCAGCCGGAGGTAGTCGTACACCTCGGTGACGGTGCCGACGGTGGAGCGGGGGTTGCGCGACGCGCTCTTCTGGTCGATGGAGATGGCCGGGGACAGCCCCTCGATGAAGTCGACGTCGGGTTTGTCCATCTGGCCCAGGAACTGCCGGGCGTAGGCCGACAGCGACTCCACGTAGCGGCGCTGGCCCTCGGCGTAGATGGTGTCGAACGCCAGCGAGCTCTTGCCCGAGCCCGAGAGCCCGGTGATGACGATGAGCCGGTCGCGGGGCAGGTCGAGGTGAACGTCCCGGAGGTTGTGCTCGCGCGCCCCCGAGATCACCAGCCGCTCAGCCACCCCCGCACTCTAGCCGCTGCCCTCGTCCGCGCAGCGAACAATCGTTCGCAAACGGCCGGTAAGGGCCCCCGTCAGCGCCAGAGGGCGACCGCGATGGTGGCGTTGTCGTTCAGGCCCAGGCGGAGGGCTTCTGCCAGGACGCGGTTGGCCACGTCTTCCGCCGTCTCAGCGCCGGGTCCGCAGGCCGCGCCGATGCCGCCGCCCACGGAGTCGTCCGACAGCCAATCCATGCCGTGGGCGTACACGAAGGGCTCCCAGGCGCCGTCGCTGGCGAGGATCACCGCGTCGGGCCGCGATCCAACTCCGGACTCCCCGACTATCTCCACCTCGACCAGCCCCGCGCCGACGTCTCCGCCCATCGGCGGCATTCCCAGGCAGATGTCGATGCTGCCGTCAGAGTTGCGGTGGGGACGGCCGCAGCAGTAGCCGCCGAAGCCGTACGGCCCAGCCGTGGCCACGAAGGGCAGCGTGTCGCCCATCCAGCCGATGAGCAGACCACTCTCGGGCGTCCAGGCGGCCACGCACAGCGTGCTCATCGGGAACAAGAACAGGGGCATGCGCTGCGACCACGCCTCTGGACCCGTCAGCGCGAGCACCCGCTCGTTGGCCTGCCCGAAGGCGACGGCCATCTCCTCG
>JAKZWH010000151.1:0-7838 GCA_047515615.1 Acidimicrobiales bacterium
GGCCGGATCGGGCTCGATCTTGGTTCGGAGCCGGCGCACGTGCACGTCGACCAGCCGCCCGTCCCCGAAGTAGCCGAGGCCCCACACCCGCTCCAGCAGCACCTCGCGGCTGAATATCCGTCCCGGGTTGGAGGCCAGTTCGACCAGCAGCCGGAACTCGGTCTTGGTGAGGTGGGCCTCGGTGCCCGACACCCGCACGATGCCCTCGTCGGGGAGGATCTCTAGGTCGTTGAAGATGAGCTGGTCGCCGCCGACGTCGGAGGCGCGTGTCCGCCGCAGAAGGGCCCTGATGCGGGCCGAGAGCTCCTTGGGCGCGAAGGGCTTGGTCAGGTAGTCGTCGGCCCCGGCCTCTAGTCCGGCGACCACGTCGTGAGTGTCCGAGCGGGCCGTGATCATGACGATGGGCACGTCGCTCGACTTGCGGATGGCCCGGCATATGTCGAAGCCGTCGATCCCCGGCAGCATGATGTCCACGAGGACCACGTCGGCGGGCACGCGGTTGAACGCGGTCAGGGCCTCCTCGCCCGAGGCGACCTCGTCCACCTCCCAGCCCTCGTCCTCGAGCGCGAGACGCAGAGCGGTGCGGATTCGCTCGTCGTCCTCCACGGTGAGGATGCGGGTGGTCATAGTCCTCGACGCCTCCAGGAGCGATGGCCACCGGCCACCGGCCCAGCCGAGCCGGGCGGCTGCTGGGCCCTCCACTCGGCGGCCGCCCTCAGAGTCAGCACGGCCACGATTCCCGTTCCGATCGCGGCACCAATGGCGGTGCCGAGTCCGACTAGTCCCGCGGTGGTGGTGCAACCGCCGTCACAGCCCAGGTCCATCACCGCAAACCCGATCAAACCGCCGCACGCCCCGGCCACGATGATGGCCGAGAATGCCAGCACCCGGGCCAGCAGCGAGGGCGAGGAATCGAGCGGCACTAGGTCGCGTTGGTCCAGCACCACACCGAAGCCTAACCGAGCACCGGGCTGCACCTCTCCGGCTTGCTGGTCCCACGGCTCGCAGGCACCCCGGCGGGCTGCCGCGGGCTGGCACACTGTGGTGATGCGCGGCGAGGTGCGGGCCGACCTGTGACCACGGAACTCAGGGGGCGACCGCCGGACGGGACGGTCGGGTTCCTTCATGTGGACATGGACGCGTTCTACGCCGCGGTAGAGATCCGGCGCCGGCCCGAGCTGCGGGGCAAGCCGGTGGTGGTCGGCGGCACCGGCAGCCGGGGCGTGGTGGCCGCGGCCAGCTACGAAGCCCGAGCCTTCGGCATCGGATCCGCCATGCCCTCGGTCCGGGCTCGCCGGCTGTGTCCCCACGCGGTGTTCCTGCCCGGCGACCACTCCCACTACGGCGAGGTGTCGGAGCGGCTGATGGCCATCCTGCGCGACGTCACCCCGCTGGTGGAGCCCCTCTCGCTGGACGAGGCCTTCCTGGACGTGCGGGGCGTGGCCCGCCTCCTCGGACCGGCCCCCCAACTGGCCGCTCAGATCCGCGCTCGGATTCTGGACCAGGAGCAGCTCACCTGCTCGGTGGGAGTGGCCTCCACCAAGTTCATGGCCAAACTGGCCACCGAGCGGGCCAAGCCTCGCGTCGAGCCCACCGGACCCGCCTACGGTTCGGGAATCCACATCGTCGAGGCCGGCACCGAGCTCGAGTTCCTACATCGGTTGCCGGTCACCGCGCTCTTCGGCGTCGGCCCGGCGACCTCCCGCCGCCTTGTCCGCCTCGGGATCGAAACGGTCCGCGACCTGGCCTCGCTGCCCGAGCCGGCCGCGGTCGCCGCTCTGGGCGCGGCCGCCGGTCGCCACCTGCACCGGCTGGCCAACGGCATCGACGACCGGCCGGTAGTGGTGAACCGCCTGCCCCGCTCGATCAGCCACGAGGAGACCTTCCCCCGGGACCTGCACACAGGGGCCGAGCTCGAAGCCGAGGCGACTCGGCTGGCCGACGCCGTGGCCCGGCGGCTGAGAGCCTCGAGCGTCCAGGCCCGCACCATCACGCTGAAGCTGCGCTTCGGCGACTTCAGGACCATCACCCGGTCGGTGACGCTGCCCGATCCCACCGACGGGGCCCACGACGTGGTGGCCCATGCTCGCGATCTTCTCTTCCAGATCGACACCGCGCCGGGCGTGCGGCTACTGGGAGTGGGAGCGTCGGGCCTGGTCGACGCCGCCGCCCGGCAGCTTTCCTTCGAGGACGGACCTCAGGTCCACGACGCGGCCGAACGCGTGGCCGACCAGATAAGGGACCGTTTCGGCGCGTCGGCCATAGGCCCAGCGGCTGCCATCCGCAGCGGCAGGGGCCTGCGGTCTCCCTCCGACGCGGACCAGCGCTGGGGACCCGATGCCGACGACGCCGGATCGGGCTGATAAGGCGCTCATCAGGCGCAGTTGCTCCCACTTCGGGCTATCGTCGGAGCGGACACGCACGGTTACAGAGCCAAGGGTGCCGGAGGTGATGACGTGCCGTTGTCGGAGGACGAACAGCGCATTCTCAGCGAGATCGAGTCGCACCTCTACGAGAGCGATCCGGAGCTGGCCCGCGAGGTGGCCGAGACCACCGTTTACACCCACGCGTTCCACAACATCAAGTGGGCTGCGCTCGGCCTTCTGGTCGGCATCGTGATCATGGTCTGGCTGCTGTCGGTGTCGTACCTGCTGTCCTTCGCCGGATTCCTGGTGATGCTCGTCTCGCTGCTGTTCTTGGAGCGCAACGCGCGCCGAGTGGGCCGGGCCGGTCTGGGTCAGATGACGCAGTCGACGCGGGGCGGCGGATTCCGCCATGTCGTCGGCGGGGCCGGTTCCCGCATGCGGGAACGCTTCGACCGCGACAATCGCAACGGCAACTGAGCCCGGCGGCCGGCGCGGCCCGCGCTGACCGCGCTCCAGCCTCGGCTGCCCGGCTGCAGTGCTAGCCGCGCCGGCGCCGGGTGAAGCACGTCGACGGATCGACCGCCGCCGCGAGCCGGCTGAGGGGGCTCGCCTGGCGACGGCACGCGCCGGCAACCAGCGACGCCACGACGCCGGCCCGGATCGCCATCGACGGAGGCGTCTCGCGGGCGTAGCGCCCGTGCGTAGCGAGAACGGCCAGCTCCTGTAAGGGCCCCACCGCGGGACGGACCGACACCACCCGCCGGGCAAGCTCCAGCGGCGTCTCGAAGGGCCGGGGACCGAGCCGGACCAACGCCAGAGCGTCGAGCGCGTTGGTCCACCAGAAATCGATCAGACCGGCAGGATCGTGGGCGACACGGTCTCTGTGCCTGCGCCATCGCAGCCGCCGAAGCACCGGCACCATCCCGACAGCCGACCCCAGAGCGGCCAGCGCGAGGACGGCCAGCAGCACCAGGCTCGGTCGGCCCGACCTTGCGGAGTCCCCGGGCCCCGCATCGGCGGAAGGCTCCGATCGGCGGGCAAGTCCCGAGCGCTCGTCGGCGTCGTCCCCAACAAGGCCCGGCGTATCCGGTGCCGCTGAGCCGGACCGCCCGGGCGCCTCCGAGAGCTCAAGACCCTCATCCGGGCCGCCCGCGGCCCCACCCGAACCCTGGCCCGCCTGATCGGCGACATGGCCGGTGACGGCGAAGTCCCCGGGGGCGCCCCTGCCGGGCGTCGGCTCGAACCGGATCCAGCCCGTGCCCGCGAAGTACACCTCGGGCCAGGCGTGGGCGTGCTTGCCCCGCACGACATAGGCCCCGTCGACACCGCGCTCTGAGTCCCATTCGCCCCAAGTGAACCCGACCGCGATCCGGGTCGGGAGGCCGATGCTGCGGGCCATGGCCGCGTAGGCCGACGCGAACTGCTGGCAATAGCCGGCCCGCGCCTCGAACAAGAACTCCTCGAGGCTCTCGATTCCGCCCGCAGCATGAACCTGCAGGTCGTAGCGGAAGCCGCCGTCGAGCCGGAAGTAGTCTTGCAGCTGCAGGGCCCGGTGATAGTCGGAACGGGCGTCCGAAGTGATCCGCTCCGTCTCGGCCCGAACCAGATCCCGCACGTCGTCGGGCAACTGCGTGTTGGAGGCCAAAAAGTCCTCCTCCAGCATCGACGTCTCAGACCGGCGAAGCCGGTCGGGGTCTCCGATTGCGGGCACGGCCGAATCAACCACGTAGGAGAATCGACCAGGTCCCCCGAGCGCGACACGGCGCCCCTTTATGAGCGAGCCCGAGTAGGCCTCGTACTCCATGGCCACCCCGCCGTCGTCGACGACCCGGCGAAGTTCGTAGGCGACCGGCAGGTAGGAGTTGCCGAGCCCCGTGAGCATCACGGTCTGCTGGAGCGAGGCCCCCGCCGCCGACGGGTCGAGGGTGGCCGCGAGCGGTCCGGAGGCGTCCTCATACTGCGAGCGCGCCCTCCATGCGTCGCCGTCGAAGTCGTCGAGGGACGTCAGCCTCCAATACTGGCGCTGATCCTCGGGCACGGCCACGGTGAAGAGCTCCTCCTCGGACAGGTCGATGAGACGGCTCCGAACCTGGACCAGAGGACTGACAAGAACCCGTACACCCTCAACGGATCCCGGGAGTGACGCGGACCCGGCGACCCCGGGCGAGCCGAAATCGGCCCACGGCTCCGGATCGGGGGGCGGGATGTCGACCCAGGGCGCGGCGTCGGTGACTTCGAAGCTTTCGAGATCGACCCACGGCTCAGCCCGCGCGCCGGGCAGCGACGGACCCGCGACCGCGCCGGCCGCCACCGCCAGCAGCAGAGCGGCGCCCGCAGCGCGGGCCATGGCCTTCGTGCCGCGGCCCGGCACCGACTCGATCCAGGCCTCGGCCCGCCGGTTGCGGAGCCACAGGGCGACCATCGTCACTCCAATGGCCACGCAGCAGAGAATCCCGTGAAGGATCGCGGCGTCGCCAGTGCCGAACGCGGCCGTGAACCCATAGATGCTTGCCGTGGGTGCCACCGCCCAGCCTGCAGAACGCAACCGGAAGGCAGCCGCGTCGGCCAGGAACGCGCACAATGCCAGCACAGCGCCCGCCGACAGGACCAGGCCCGGTACCGGCGCCACCGGCGCAGGGCTGGCGTTCGCCACGTCCCAGCCGTCCACCAGGTGATCGAGGGCCAACGAGACGGTGTCGGCGGTGGGCAGGACGAACCAGGCCGTCCCGGTGTAGAGCAGCACTGTGGCCGTGATGGCAAAACAGGCAACGCTGAGAAGCGCGGCGCCAATGGTGGCCAGCCCTGCTCGGCGTGCCGCCGCGGCGACCACGTGAGCGGCTAGAGACAGTGCAAGCACGTCGCGCAGAAACGATGTGTCGGTGAACAGCCGAGACATCCCCGCCGCGACGACGACGGTGACCGACACCAGCGCCGCCTCCGCCAGCCAGTCGTAGCTGCCACCGCGGCCCGCACCCTCGGCCGCGGGGACGCTGATCCGCTCTACCGCGGCCGGCCCGTCGGCCATGCTCATGCCAGAGCTGCGACCCCGCGGCCAGCCGATGCGGGCACCCGCCACAAGCCCGGTAGCTGACCGGGGCCGGTCAGGTGGATCCAGCCGCCCTCGTGATCGACGGCCGGGGCTGCGACCCGTCGATGTCCGGAGCCGTAGGTGATGATCAGCGAGGCCTCCAATCGCTGGGCCAACTCATGGCGGGCGCTGTCGTCGTCGATGGCGTCAGGCAAGGCCGAGACGGCTACGACGACTGATCCCCCGTTGATCGGCTCGACGTCGATCTCGGGCCGCCCGCCCGCCAGCAGCGCCAGGAACTCGAGCGCCGCGCCGACCTCGGAGTAGTGGGTCAGCAGCGGGGTCCCGCGCCCGTCGGTCGTGAGGATCTGCGCCTCGTCGCCGGAACGGAGCACGGCGCAGGCGATGGAAGCAGCCACCGAGGTGGTGAGATCCTGCACGGTCGAAAGATCTCCCGGGGGACGGGTGTCGATGATCACCGTCAGGCGACCCGGGCGGGCCGGCTGGAACCGCCGCACCATGAACTCGTCGAGTCGCGCCGTCGAGTGCCAGTGGATGTGACGGAGGTCGTCGCCCTCCACGTACGGGCGCAGGACATCGAACTCGTCGCTGGCGAGCCCGAGCGACCGGCGACGATAGTCGGTGGGCAGCGACAGGGCTCCACCGACGGGCAGGCGAGGCGGCACCAGGGTCTCGATCGGCGGATGCACGATGACGCGCGTGCGCCTACCGAAGATGTGTCGCCGCTGCGCCAGTCCGAGGCCGTCGATGTCGCTGAAGACCGTCGGGCCGATCTCCAGCACGCCGCGGCGCGCGGGCTGCAGACGGTAGCTTGTGACCGCGGTTGAGCCGCCAGGCACCGGGGCCAGGCTCAAGCGCATGCCGCCAGCGCCGCTCACCTGCTCGCTGACGCGAACCGTCGGGGACGGCAGCCTGGCCAGGTTCGCGACCTCCAGCGTCACCTCCACCGGCTCGGACACCGCCACCATCTCGGATGACACTCGACGGCTGAACGACAGGCGGGACGGGTGAGCCAGCCGCACCGCCAGCGCGATCACCAC
Source organism: Acidimicrobiales bacterium (assembly GCA_047515615.1). GTDB lineage: Bacteria > Actinomycetota > Acidimicrobiia > Acidimicrobiales > Aldehydirespiratoraceae > Aldehydirespirator. The sequence goes on from JAKZWH010000151.1 coordinate 6,456, forward strand.
CGCCGACACGGCGGTGGCCCCGATCACGTAGAACTCGAGGACCCCGAAGGCTCTGCCCCCGACGACTGCGACGATGCCGGATGCCAGCAGTCTCCAGCCGGTCCCGGTGGGCACGTCACCGCCCCATGCGGGGCACGGGCACAGAGTCGATGATCTCGGTGACGATGTCGGCGGAGCGCAGACCCCGCACACGGCTGTCGGGCTTGGCCAGGAGCCGGTGCGGCAGCATGACGGGCGCGAGCGCCTTGATGTCGTCGGGGGTTACGAAGTCGCGGCTCAGCGAGGCCGCCCTGGCGCGCGCCACCCTCTGCATGGCCAGCACTCCCCTGGGTGAAAGACCCAGCGACAGGCCGGGATGGCGCCGCGTGGCGCCGGCCACATCGAGCAGGTAGGCACGCAGGGGCCCCGAGACATGCACCTCATCGAGCCGATCGGACATCCACCGCACCACGGCCGCGTCCGCGACCGGCCCGATGAGGTCTACGGGTTCTTGAGCGCCCCTGGAGACCAGGATCGAGTCCTCGGACACGGGGTCCGGGTAGCCAACGTTCAGACGCATGAGGAAGCGATCCATCTGGCTCTCGGGGAGGGGGTACGTGCCCTCGTACTCGAGCGGATTCTGGGTGGCTATCACCGTGAATGGAGACTCCAGGATCCTGGTCACGCCGTCGATCGTGACCTGCTGCTCGCCCATGGCCTCAAGCAGGGCCGACTGGGCCTTGGGCGAGGCGCGGTTGATCTCGTCGGCCAGGACGATGTTCGAGAACACCGGCCCGGGCCGGAACTCGAACGATCCGGCGGCGCGATTGAACACCGACGTTCCCGTAATGTCGACGGGCAGCAGGTCCGGAGTGAACTGGATCCGGCCGAAGCTGACGTCGATGCTGCGGGCCAACGCCTTGCCCAGGCTGGTCTTGCCCACCCCCGGCACGTCCTCGATGAGCACGTGCCCACCGCTCACCAAGGCCAGGATGATATGCCCGATGACCTCGGGCTTGCCCTTGACGGCGAGCTCCATGTTCTGGAGGATCAGCTTGAACTGCTCGTCGAAGTGAGCCATCGCCGGGCAAGCGTACCGCTCCGGATTCTCCGCTATGGCTAGCGGCACACTGCCCGCCAAGACGCCGCTCCGGGCCCGGCTACGCTGCCGCCGTGGGCACGGTGCTGGCAGTCAGGTTGGCGCTGCAGTCGGCTCGTGCGGTGGCGGCAAGGCCCCGACTGTGGCCGACCGCGGTGGCTCAGCTGGTCCGCTTCGCCCCGGACCGCTGGTGGCGCCGGCCTCCGTTCGTGCCCCTGCCGCAGCCGGACCTCGTGCGCTTCAGGTCCGAGACGATGTACGGGGACCCCGCCCAGGCCCCCTCGCCCGCCGACGTAGTGGTGTGG
>JAKZWH010000152.1:0-2793 GCA_047515615.1 Acidimicrobiales bacterium
CCACTGACACGGGATGGCCCCACACCCCGACGAGGGTGGCGGAGCGGACGGTAGCGAGCATGGCGGCCTCCTGCGCTGGGGATCGGAGGCCGTCGTCTTTCCGGCCGGCGGCTAGCCGTGCGTCGCGCTACGACGCGATGCCTATATAACTATAGCACTTCTCGTGTATATCTGACTACGGCGAGAACTTGTCCGGTGTCCAGAACCTCTTCGAAGGCGGGCATGCCCCGCACCCCGTCGGTGACGATCTCGATCTGGTCGTCGATGCTGGGGTAGCGCTTGACCATCAACGCTTCCGACAGCTTGGTCCCCCGGCCCCCGCCGCCGTCGTTCCCGTGGCAGTTGGCACAGCGGTCGATGTAGACCCGCCGTCCGGCCACCAGCTCCGGGTCGACCGAGCCGCCGGCGCCGACGGGCACCTCCGGCACGTCATCGGCCGCGCAGGCGCCGGCCGCCCCGGCGGCGATGGCGACGATCAGGAGGAGTCGAGGCAGACGGCGGCAGCGGACCATGGCGCAGTGTGGTGGGGGCGGGTGGCCGGCCCACGATACTTGGGCCATGGGATTCGACCCCACCCGACCCCACCGGCGCCGGCCCGCAGACCTCGTCTTCGTGGGCGCGGGGCTGCTCGTGGCCGTCATCCTGGTGGCCTGGGCGCTGCTGGGCTGACGCGTGGACCGTCCCGAGCGCCTCGGCGAGGTGGAGGTCCGCTTCATCCAGTCCTACCGGGCGACCAAGGACTACACCTGCCCGAGCTGCAACCGCTCCATTCCGGCCGGGACCGGCCACTACGTCGTGGTGCCCACCGAAGCCCCCGACCTGCGCCGCCACTGGCACCGGGGCTGCTGGGAGCGGCGCACCACCCGCTAGACGCCTGACATCCCGGCTCTCACCGCGCTGTGTCGCGCCGATGACGCCAAATGGCGACGAGAGCTAGAAGGCGCCTTCGATCACGTGGACTTCGACGCCGGTGACGGTGGCCACATCGAAGCGGACCCGTCCCCGGCGGCCGCTGGCTTCGAGCCACTGGGCCGCCAGCGACCGGATGCGGAGTTGCTTGCGGCGGTCGACGGCCTCCGCGGCCGCGCCGTAGCGTTCGGAGCGGCGAGCCTTCACCTCGCAGAACACGATCTCGCCGTCGCGGAACAGAACCAGATCCAGTTCGCCCGAGCGCACCCGCCAGTTCTGGTCGAGCACCTCGTAGCCGGCCTGTTGGTACCAGCGAGCGGCCCGGCGCTCGCCCCAGGCGCCTCGAGCCTGCCGGGAGAGGTCGGATCCTCTGCCGGCCGGGCCCGATGGGCCCGCACCCCGCTCAGCGATAGCGCTTCTCCTTGACCTTGGCCGCCTTGCCGACCCGGTCCCGCAGGTAGTACAGCTTCGCCCGGCGCACATCGCCCCGGATGATCCGCTCGATGCGGTCGATGAGCGGGGTGTGCACCGGGAACGTGCGCTCCACGCCCACACCGAAGCTCACCTTGCGCACCGTGAAGGATTCGCGCACTCCGCTTCCCCGGCGTCGTATGACCACCCCCTCGAACAGCTGCGTGCGGGCCCGGTTGCCCTCCACCACGCGCACATGGACTCGGACGGTGTCGCCCGGCTGGAATTCGGGAATGTCGTCGCGAAGGCTCTGCGCGTCGACGAGGTCGGTGGGGTTCATAGCAGCCTCCGCTCACCTTGGCCGACACGGCCGGGCCGAGCGAGTCTACGGTTGCTGCCCCCCGCCTCCACCGCCGCCGAGGCCGTGGGCCTCGAGCAGTTCCCGCTCTTCGTCGCTGAGCCCGCCGCGGGCCTCGATCAGGTCGGGGCGGCGCTCGACTGTGCGAGCCAGCGACTGGGCCCGCCGCCAGCGGGCCACCCGGGCGTGATCGCCCGAGCGCAGCACCTCGGGGACCTCCCATCCCCGGAACCGGGCCGGGCGGGTGTATTGCGGGTACTCGAGCAGCCCGTCGCTGAAGGACTCCTCTACCGCGGATTGCTCGTTGACCAGCACGCCGGGCACGCAGCGCCCCACCGCCTCCAGCACCAGCAGGGCGGCCGACTCCCCTCCGGCCAGGACCGCGTCGCCCACCGACAGCTCACCGTCCACCAGGTGCTGGCAGACCCGCTCGTCAACGCCCTCGTAGCGGCCGCAAAGCATCGAGAACCCGGTCCCGGAGGCCAGCTCGCGGGCCATGTCCTGGTCGAAGCGCCGGCCCGCGGGCGACAGGTAGAACAGCGGTCGGGGCGGCTCCACCGCCTCCACCGCGCCGAACAGCGGCTGCGGCATCATGACCATGCCCGCTCCCCCTCCGAAGGGGGCGTCGTCGACGCTGCGATGACGGTCGGTGGTGGCCATCCGGAGGTCGTGGACCCTCACGTCGAGCGTGCCGGCAGAGCGGCTGCGCCCGATGACCGAGGCCGAGGCCATGGCCTCCACCAGGTCGGGGAAGATCGTGAAGATGTCGATCCTGAAACTCACGGCGCGGTCCCGTCCCCCACGATCTCAGCGAGCCGCATCGAACAGCCCGTCGGGCACGTCCACGTCGATGCGCTCGCCGGGCACCGAAGCGACCACGAAGCGCAGCGGCACCAAGGCTCCGTCGGCCAGCTCGAGGAGGTCCCCGGCCGGATTGGCCACGACGCTGGCCACGGGACCCCGGTCCGTGCCGCACTGGTCCACCACCCGGGTGCCGATCAGCTCGTGGACCCAGGTCTCGGCCGGGTCGTCGATCGGCTCAGCCCGAAGCACGAGGCCCCGCAGGGCCTCGGCCTTGGCGCGGTCGTCGATGCCGGCGAAGACGACGAGATGGC
>JAKZWH010000153.1:0-5248 GCA_047515615.1 Acidimicrobiales bacterium
TCCTCGGCGTCGAGGGCGCTGTGAAGCGAGAAGCGAGGATCGCGGGCCAAGTCGGCGGCCTTGTGCGACCCCGGCGTCATGGCCAGCCACAGATGCCCGGACCTGATTGGGGCCTCCATGCCGGACAGGCGGGGTGAGCCGTCGGCTCGCACCGTGGCCATGATCGCGTGACGGTGGCTCTGCAGCCTCGCCATCACCCTCCCGGCCAGGGCGGGGTCGGCTTGCTCGAACTCGGCCCAAGTGACTGCGGCGTCGGCCATAGCGAGAATCTAGGCCAGCCCGAGGTGGCTACGCTCCGACTGTGCGTTTCGTGGTGCTGCACGCCCACCCGCAACAGGACTGTCTCAACGCGGCTCTGCGCGACCGGGTGGTGGAAACGCTGGAGCGCGCCGACCACGAAGTGCAGCTCGTGCGGCTGACACAGGGCGAATGGATCGACGGGTTGAGCGTGGCGGGCGCCGACGGCCTGGTGCTCGTCTACCCCACCTGGTGGGGCGGCCTGCCCGCACCGATGCTCTCGTGGGTGCAGCGCGAGCTAGCGGCCTGGATCGACGGCCCGGCCGATCCGGCTACCTCGCCCTTGCGCACCGTGAGGCATCTGGTGGCCGTCACCACTCACGGCTCCACAAGCTGGGTGAACCGGCTCCAGGGCGAGCCGGGACGCCAACTGCTGCGGCGCTCGGTTGCCCGCCTATGTGTTGCCGGCACGCGGCTGCGCTGGGTGGCGCTCTACGGGGTGGACCAGCGCAGCCCGGCCGAGATATCGGCCTTCATTGACCGGGCCGCCTCCGAACTGGCCTCCGTCGGGGCCTGAGCCGACCTTGTGGCCCGGTTGTGGTGGGGTCTGGGTCCGCGGTTGAGGATTGAGCCGGGCGTGGGGCCCGGTTGTGGTGGGGTCTGGGTCTGCGGTTGAGGATTGAGCCGGGGGTGGGGCCCGGTTGTGGTGGCTGTCAGCGAGCGGCCACTACTGCGATCTCGACCTTCCAGGCGGGTTGGGCCAGCTCGGGCACTATCACCAGTGTCGAGGCGGCCAGATGGCCGTCGAGGAAACGGTCGCGCGCAGCCATCACCGCGGCGAGGTCCTGGCCCGGCACGACATAGGTCGTGACCGACACGATGTCGCACGGGGCCATGCCGGCCTCCGCGAGCATGGCTGCGATGTTCTGCCAGACCGTCCGGGCCTGCTCGGCCACGTCGCCGGCCACCGACCCGTCGGCCCGAGTTGGCACCACGCCCGACGTGTGTAGCCACTGCGCGGCGCCAGTAGTGGCGACGGCGTGGGCGTAGCGGGCCGCGGGCGGGGCAATGCCGGCTGGCCGGATCATTCGTGAAGACATCGCGGCGATGGTATCCCCGGCAATCCGAGGTCATCGGTCCCGCGAACATCAGTCCGCGACCCTGCTTGGGAGCACAGCCTCGCGACGAGCCGAGCTCCCGCGTTGTGGAGGCGTGCCGGTGCCGTGACACACTCTGGTGCCATGGCACAGCGCATGGCCCTCTACTTCCAGGACAAGCACCCCATCGGCTACGAGATCGAGATGGCCCGCTACGCCGAGGAGCGGGGCTTCAGCGAGATCTGGCAGGGCGACACCCGGTTGGCCCGCGACTGCGTGGTGATGATGAGCGCCCTGCTGGCGTCCACCAAGCGGCTGCGCATCGCTAGCGGAGTGCTGCCCATCTACACCCGCAACCCCGCGGTGATCGCGGCCTCCTGGAGCACGATGCACGAGCTCGCCGGCCCGGCCCCCGACGGCGGCAGCCGGGTGATGCTGGGTCTTGGCGCCTGGTGGGAGCCCATCGCCGGGCGGGTCGGGGCGGGCCGGCGCAAGCCGCTCACCGCCATGCGTGAGAACGTCGAGGCGATCCGAGCCCTGTTCACCATGGAGGAGGTCACCTACGAGGGCGAGTTCGTCCACCTCGACCGGGTCAGCCTCGATGTGGCCTACGGCGATACGTCGCCCCGCGACATTCCCATCTACATCGGGGCCACCGGTCCGAAGATGCTGGAGCTGACCGGGGAGATTGCCGACGGGGCCATGCTCAACTACGTGGTGTCGACCGACTACATCCGCGACGCTGTGGCCCGGGTCGGGGTCGGGGCGGCGAAGTCGGGGCGCACCATCGACGACATCGACCGGCCCGAGCTGCTGATCTGCTCGCTGTCGGAAGACGACCCCGACACCGCCCTGCTCACCGGCAAGTCGCTGGTGGCGTACTACCTGGGCACTGAGCCTCACATCATGGCCGCCTCCGGCGCCGACCCCGAGCTCATCGAGCGGGTCCAGGAGGTGGTCGGCTGGCCGGCCACCGAGGCCGACTACTACAAGGCCGCCCCCCTCATAGGCGACGACCTGGTGCGTCGCATCATGGCCGTGGGCAGCGCCGCGCAGTGCCGGGACACCGTGGCGGAGTTCATCGATGCGGGGGTCACCTGCCCGGTGCTCTACCCCCTGATGGACGACATGAAGCCGGTAATCGACACCTTCGCCCACTGGTCCCCCTGAGCCTTTGCCGGCCCTTTGGTCCAGGCCCCGGGCCCGCCTCCGGTTTTCATCGTGGTTTTCTGGGATAATCCCAGAAAACCTCTATTTGATATGAATTAGATTGATTAATCATCTATTTTAGGTAGGTTGCGCGCCTGTGTCACGCCCCTACCGAGTACCGGACCCGGCGTCGGTAAACGCCCGGGTGCTCGCGATCATGGCGGACCAGCACGGGCTTGTCTCGCGGGAGCAGGCGTTAGCAGCAGGCATGAAGCGTCATCAAGTCGACGACCGGGTGCGTGCCGGCCTCTGGGTTCGAGCCTCGAAGGGCGTGTACCGGCACGCGGCCGTGCTGTCAACCCCTCACTCGGAACTGCTCGCCTGTTGCTTGGCGCACGGTGCTCTGGCTAGTCACCGCTCTGCGGCTGCTGTGCATCGCATCGACGGCTATCGACTCGACCGAGTCGAGGTGGTCCTCGCGGCCGGACGCGTCAAGTGCATACCGGGTGCTCGACTGCACCACTCGTCACAGATGGACCTTGCCCGGCCCGTGGTGCGTGACGGGATTCCCGTCACCGGGCTCTCCAGGACGGTGCTGGATCTTGCCAGCGTGATCAGCCGGGAGCGTCTCGAGCGCACCATTGATGCGCTGCTGCGTGACAGGCGTCTGCGGCTCAGCGATCTGTGGGAGGTGCTCTTGTCGCACGCCAGAAGGGGCCGTAATGGCACCGCGGCGCTGCGAGCCGCGCTCGAGGCTCGCTTCGGCGAGGGAGGTGTGCCGCTGAGCGACTGGAGCCGCATGGTGGCCAAGCTTCTGGAGGACGCCCGACTGCCCCGTCCCGCCTTCGAGTACCGGATCACGGACGGAGCCGGGCTACTGGTGGCCCAGGTCGATCTCGCCTACCCGGCCCTGCGACTGGCCATCGAGCTCGACAGCGTGCGATGGCACTTCAACCTGGACTCCTTCGTGGCCGATCCCAGGCGCCGCAACGAGACCTCGCTGGCAGGCTGGACCGTGCTCACCTTCACCTGGGACGACTACGCCAGGCGCCCCGAGGCTCTCTGCGCGACGGTGGCCAGGGCGCTCCGACACGCAGCCTGAGCCTTCGCTCCACCACAAATCATCGTGTTTTTTTGGGATATTCCCAGACATTCGCCAAGATTTGAACGCGGCTTGTTGGGTGGGGGCTGTGACGCAAGACTGGGAGTGCAGAGAGGCGGGTAGTTAGCGTGTCGGGCATGACCAACGCTGCGACCGGGCCTGTGCCGGACCTGCTTGTCCATGGTGGCGCGGTGGTGACGGTGGACGACGCTGGAACTCTGCACGATCCGGGGTGGGTCTACGTGCGCGGCAACCGGGTGGCCGAGGTCGGTGCCGGGGAGCATCCACCGAGCCGGCTGCGCCAGGCCGCGGAGGTGATCGACGCCTCGGGGTGCGCCGTCATGCCGGGCATGACCAACGCCCACACCCACCTGTTCCAAGCCCTTTTTCGGGGACTGGCCGACGACAAGACCCTGCTCGACTGGCTGCGCGACTGCATCTGGCCCGCCGCAGTCCACCTCGATGCGGAGACCGCCCATGCGGCCGCTCTCGCCGGCTTGGCCGAGAACCTGCGGGGCGGGGCCACCACCGTGATCGACCACCAGTACATCCACACCGACGAGGGCATCAACGACGCCGTCTGCCGGGCCGCCGACGAGCTAGGAGTGCGCTTCCTGCTGGCCCACGGCTGGGCTGACCGGAACTATCACCCTGTGCTTGAACAGACCGCCGAACAGGCCGTTGCTCGGGCCGACGCCGCCCGGCGCCGCTGGGACGGTCGTCACGAGGACCGCATCCGCGTGGAGCTGGCGCCGCTGATCCCGTGGGGATGCTCAGACGGGGCGATGCGCACCACCGTGGCCGCGGCCCGGGGTTGGGGCCGCGGCACCCACATCCACTGCGCGGAGACCGCAGTCGAAGTGGACATGAGCCTCGAAGAGCGGGGCCTGCGCCATGTGCCATGGCTCGACTCGCTGGGTGCGCTCGGCCCCGACATGCAGCTGGCCCACAGCGTGTGGCTCGACGACGACGAACTCGACCTGATAGCGGCGACCGGATCGATCGTTGTGCACTGCCCGGTGTCGAACATGTACCTGGCCTCCGGCGTGGCTCCGGTGACCGGTATGCGGGCTCGGGGCATCACGGTGGCGCTGGCCAGCGACGGTCCCGGCAGCAACAACCGTCAGGACATGTTCGAGGTGCTCAAGGCAACCGTGCTGCTGCAGAAGGTGCATCACCTCGATGCGCTGGCCCTTCAGCCCGCAGACGTGCTTCACATGGCCTGCCGGGGCGGTGCGGCCGCTTTCGGCATGCCGGGCACCTTCGGCATGGTGGCCGAAGGCCAGCGGGCCGACCTCCTCGTGGTGGACCTGCGATCGCCGTTCGTGGCGCCGGTACACCGGGTAGCCAGCGCCCTCGTGTACAACGCCACTCCCCGAGACGTGCGACACGTGGTGGTCGACGGCCGGGTCCTGCTGCGAGACGGCCAGCTAGTCACCGCCGACGAGCGTCAGATCATGGCCAAGGCCGATGACGCCGCCCGCAACCTCTTCAACCGAGCCGGCATCAAGACCCGAGTAACCCGAGGCGACCGTCCTCAGGCGTAGCGGTTGGTCCAGTGTTGTAGGGCGGTGAGCACTACTTGGCGCTTGGCGTGGTTGGACAGGTACGGGGCTCGGGACAACTCGATCTGGATCCAGGGCATCTCGGCTGAGTGCGAGCG
>JAKZWH010000154.1:0-3313 GCA_047515615.1 Acidimicrobiales bacterium
TCCGAGGGCGCGGCCTTCATGGCTGACTATCACCGCCGGCCGATGGACGACGCCAGCATCGACCGCTGGCTGGTATGGGGCCCGGCCGAGGCCTGCGCCGAGCGCCTGGCGGCGTTCATCGAGGCGGGCGCGACCTCGTTCCAGTGTGTGCTGGCCTCGGTCGACCAGCAGCCACAGATGGAACGAGTAGCCGCCGAACTATTACCCCTGCTAGCGAATTGAGCTGAGTCTGAACCCGCGCATTCGACGCTTCAAACCCCAACTTCACGACCGTGAGCTTGGATCGGTAGGTTGCGCGGTGAGAGGGGGAGAGCTGTGAGCACTGTGCGAGCTGCGACGCTGCTGGGGCCCGAGCGCCTGGAGATCCGGGAGTACCCGGTGCCCGAGGTGGCCGACGACGGGGCGCTGCTGCGCGTCGAATTGGGCGGGGTGTGCGGCACCGATGTGAAGTACTTCCACGGCCGCATCGACATGCCCTACCCGGTAATCCTGGGCCACGAGATCTTCGGCCGGATCGAGCGCCTGGGACGGGGGGCAGGCCGGATCCACGGCGTGGCCGAGGGCGACCGGGTGATCCTCAAGGGCTCTCGGGGCTGCGGCCACTGCCGGGACTGCCGCGACGGCGCTCCCCGGTTCTGCCCCCAGCGCACGCTCTACGGCAGCGCCACCAGCTCTGAGCATCCCCCGCACTTGTTCGGCGGCCTCGCCGACTGCCTGTACGTGAACCCCGACGCCGAGCTGTTCAAGGTGGGCGACGCCATGAGCGACGAGGCCGCTGTGCTGTGCGGGTCGGTGATGGCCAACGGCTACCAGTGGGCCGTCCTGCACGGCGGCGTCACCTTCGGCGACACGGTGCTGATCCAGGGTCCGGGCCAGCAGGGCCTGGCCTGCACGTGGGCGGCCCGGGCCGCGGGCGCGGCCCGCATCATCGTGAGCGGCACCGCGGCCGACGCCGACCGGCTGGCTTTGGCCCGGCGCTGGGGCGCTGACCGCATCGTCGAGGCCGACCGCACCGATGTGGTGGAGGTTGTGGCCGAGGAGACGGGCGGGGCCATGGCCGATGTGGTGGTGGACGTGAGCGGCAGCCCCGACGCGCTGGCGTCGTCGGTGGCCGCGCTGCGCAAGCGGGGCACGCTCGTGCTGGGAGGCCTCGTCGGAGGCGGGCGGCGTGCGCCGCTGGACATCGACGCCCTGGTCTGGAACGAGATCCGGGTGCAGGGCGCGTTCACCGCCGGCAGCCCGGCCCTGCGGGCCACCATGAAGCTGATCGAGTCCACCGGCTTCAAGCCCGAGGAGATGATCAGCCACACGTTCGGCCTCGACGACACCGAGCTGTGCATCCGGGCCGTCGGCAAAGAGATCGACGGGATGTACCCCACCAAAGCGGTGATCCGGCCATGAGCCAGTCCGGAGTCCTACGCCGCATCGTCGATCCCGTCCGACGCCTCTGCGCCGCAGACATGCCCGAACCCGAGCGCTGGACCCGCATCAGCGAGGTGCTTGAGGCGACCCTGGCCGACCCCGAGCTGCAGGCCGCGGCTCAGACCTGGCCCAAGAGCCATGACCGGACCAACAACCGCTACACCAACTTGCTGTTCTACGAGGATTCCGACTTCGGCTTCGTGGTCAACGGCCTCGTCAAGGACGAGACCGGCCGCACCCCAGTGCACGACCACGGCCACGCCTGGGTGGCCCACGGCCTGCTAGAGGGCGCCGAGACCGTCCTGCGCTACCGGGAACCGCCGTCAGAGGGCTCTACCGGCGCCGTCGCCATGGAGCCCGGCGAGCACATCAGCCTGGCTGCCGGCGAGGTGGACCTAGTCCCGCCCTGGACGTTCCACGCCGAGCAGGCCGACACCGAGCGAACCGTGGCCGTGATGGTGCGCAGCGCCGGTGTGGGCAAGTTCGCCCACCGCCGCCTCAACCCCGACACCGGCGAGACCTACAACCACCCCGGCCCCCACCAGATCCCCTACGACCTCTGAGCCCGGGCTGACCCCATCCTCGAGACTGCGCCTCCACCTGGCCCGCAGCGGCAAGTCGAGCGGAGGGCGTGCCTCTAGGAGTTGTGAGACGCTGATCGTTCGCGGTGCCTGGTTGCGTCTGGCTGTGCGTCTATTATTTCTTGAATATCATGTATATTTAAATATCATGATAACATACACTGATATACAGGATTCGCTGACCCTCTCGGGCCGTCCCTGCCTACCGGGACGACGATTGGAGCAACTCGCAGACAACTCAACGCCCATTTGGTGACAGAATGCACCTTACCAAGTACGATGACGATGTGGGTGAGGTTCGGCAGTACCTGGTCTCGTCGTCGGGTCAGATGTCGCTGCCCGCGGCGGCGCGGCACCGGTGGAACCTCGATGACGGCGGTCCTGTCGATGTGGTCGATCTCGGATTCGGTGTGCTGACCGTTCCCCGAGGCGAGGGCCGCCGACTCCTCGGCGACCTGGTGAGCCGCGAGCAGCACGCCGCGTTCGTGCAGTCGCTCGCCGACGACCCTGAACTCGCGACGACGTGAGCCCGGCCGTCCTCGACGATCACCTGCTGCGTGACCTGCTCGCCGACGAGGTGAGCGCCGAGCTCGCTCAGATCCTGGCCGACCACGAGCCTGCGACCACCAACCTGTATCTCCTGAGGCTGTGCCGCAGCGTGGCGAGCGCAGCCGGCGGCGCTCTCACGGGCTCTTGGCCTGCTGGCGCGCGGCGCGAGCTGGGGCGCCGCCTCGTCACGCTTCCAGACGACATCGCAGTTGTGCCCATACGCGGCCTTGCCTTCCGGATGGCTGAGCTTGCCGACGCTCACCGACTCTCGGCACTTGGTGCCGAAGCCGTGGCCGCAGCGGAGCACCTTGCTGCTCCGCTCTGTGTCTCAGCCAGTGATGACGGCCCCCGAATCAGAGCTGCCGTGGCCGCAGTGGGCAGCGAATATCGCACCGTCCACCGCTGACCTGAGGGGCGGCAGATAGTTGTGCTGGCTTAGTTGTGCCGGCTGGCTGGTACACCACGAACGGGTGCTAACGAACTAATTCGCGTTCCTGGCTGCCAGGTCTTGGACCGTGGGCCCGGAGGTGTGGCGGAGTTGGTGTTTGTTGACTTTGTGGGTGGCGCCCTTGGGCAACTCGTCAAGGACTTCGAGATAGCGGGGCTGGCAGAAGTCGGGGAGGGTGGCTTGGCAGTGGCGTTGCAGGGCGGCCGGGTCGATGGTCTGGCCGGGCTCGGCCACCACCACCAGCTTGACCTCTTCTTCGCCCAGCTCTGAGGGCACGCCTACCGCGGCGCACTCGACGATGCCGTCCAGGGTG
>JAKZWH010000155.1:0-4561 GCA_047515615.1 Acidimicrobiales bacterium
TCGCTGGGCCGCACCGCCGCGGTGCTCGACGGCGGGCTCGACGCCTGGGACAGCAGACTCGAGACGGCTGCTCCACCGTGGCGGCCGGAGGTGTTCACCGCCCGGCCCTGGCCCGACGAGCGCTTGGCCACCATCGACGAGGTGGACGCGGCCCGCACCGATCCCGGCGCTCTGGTTGTCGACGCCCGCTCCGTCGAGCGGTACCGGGGCGAGCCCAACCAGATCGACCCCCGCTTCGGCCACATCCCCGGAGCGGTGAGCATGCAGGTGGGCGACAACCTCCGCGATGGCCGGCTGCGACCAGCGTCCGAGTTGCGGGCCCGCTACGCCGAGGCCGGGGCGGCCGACCGGGCCGTGATCGCCTACTGCGGAAGCGGCGTGTCGGCCTGCCACGACCTGCTGGCGATCCGCCACGCCGGCTTGGGCGACGGACGGCTTTTCGTGGGGTCGTGGTCGGCCTGGGGCGCCGACCCGGACCGACCCGTGGCCACAGCCTGAGGCGAGCATTACCGGCCGATGACGAGCTCGCGGGCGATGGCCGCCATCGATGTGGGCACCAACTCCGTGCACATGGTGATCGCTCGGCCGGTTCCGGGCGGTTCGCCCGAGGTGGTGGTCCGGGAGCGGATGCCGGTGCGGCTCGGCAGCGGCGGCGCCGACATGAGGCGCCTGCTGCCCGATGCCATCGACCGGGCCATCGCCGCCCTCGTCGAGTGCCGCCACATCGCCGACGCCCACGATGCCGAGGTGGTTGCGGTAGCCACCAGCGCGGTACGAGAGGCGGACAACCAGAGCGACTTCCTGCGCCGGGCCCACACCGAGGCCGGCGTCACCGTGCAGGTGATCTCAGGCGTGGAGGAGGCCCGCCTCATCCACCTGGGAGCAATGAGCGCGGTGCCGATTGCGGGCCGGCCCCACGTGGTGATCGACATAGGCGGCGGCTCAACCGAGGTGATCGCAGGCAACGGCACCACAACCGCGATGGCACGCAGCCTCAAACTGGGCCACATACGCCTCACCGATCGCTTCTTCCCGTCGGGGGTGATTGCCGACGGCGCGGTGAAGGCCTGCCACCGCCACATCCGGTCCTTTCTCGCCCCTGTGGCCCGGGAGGCTCAAGACATCGGGTTCGAAGTCGCAGTGGGCTGCTCGGGCACCATCGCCTCACTGGCGTACCTGTGCGCGGCGAGCCGGGGCGAGGCCCTGCGCACCGCGGCCAACGCCACCATCGAGCGCTCCGACCTGGCCGCGGTGGTGGCCGAACTGGTCGCCCGGCCCCGCCCGGCCGACCGCCTGGAGGTTCCGGGCTTGGACCCGGCCCGCAGCGACGTGATCGTCGGCGGCGCGGTGCTGCTCGGGCAGCTGTTCAAGGCCTTCGGGATCCAGTCGATGGTCGTGTCCACCGGAGCGCTGCGCGAGGGGTTGCTGCTCGACCGATTCAACCGCCGGGACCGGTCCCGAGATGACGGCCTCCACCATCTCGGCGACCTCAGACGGTCAAGCGTGCTGGCCCTGGCCCGCAGCTACCACGAGGACCTGAACCACGCCGAGCACGCCACCGACCTGGCGCTGGAACTGTTCGACGAGACAGCGGTCGCACACGGCTTGGGCATCGCCGACAGCGAGGTGCTGGAGGCGGCCGGCCTGCTCCACAACATCGGCCGCTTCGTGGCCCACTCCTCACACCACAAGCACTCCTACTACCTGATCCGCCACAGCGAGCGCCTGTTCGGCTTCACCGAGGGCGAACTCGAGCTCATAGCGTTGGTGGCCCGCTACCACCGCAAGAGCGAGCCGGTGTCCTCGCACCGCGAGTACACGGCGCTCAGCAAGCCCGACCGCTTCCGGGTGCGCCTGCTGGCCGGGCTCCTGAGGGTCGGCATCGCCCTGGATCGCACCTACCGGCGGTCAGTGGACCGGGTCCACGCCTCGGTGGACGAGCAGATGGTCCGGATCGACGTACATGTCGCCAACGACACCGATGTCGACATCGAGCTGTTCACCGCCCGGCGCAGTGCCGATCTGCTGGCCGAGGCCCTGGGCCGCAGAGTCGAGTTCCGCGTGGTCGAGACGGGCGCCACCCGCCAGCGCCACCCGTCCTTCAACTCCAGCCACCAGCGCTAGAGGCCGAGCGGGTAGGCGGCAGTGCAGGAGGATGGTCGAAAAAGCACCGAGCGAGGCCGTGGCCCGAGCGGCCCGTGAGCGCAGCGAACAAGAGCGGGAAACACAACCCCACACCGCGAGGCCTTCGCAACCCATTTGCGCACGCTCCTAGCGGGGGCTCCCGGCCCGGGCCGGCCGGGGTCGATCAGGCTGCGCCCTCAGAATGGGGAGCGATTACCGACTCCCCGAAAGCGGCCAGACCCTCGACGGTGTCGCGGAAGTAGAACACCGACGGCACCATCAACCGCGCCACGCCCCACGATTCGGCCTCTTGCACGGCCGCGGCCGGGTCGTCGCCGAACAGCCCTAGATGCACCGCCGACATCTCCAGCGCATGCGGGTCCCGCCCGCAGTCGGCGGCGGTGTTGCGGGCCACATCCAGCAGGTTGGCAATGTCGCCGCCGGCGAGGAACAGGCCGTCGCCGACGCGCCCGGCGCGGCGAGCGGCGGCCTCGCTGTGGCCGCCGATGTGGATCGGGATCCGTCCCGCAACGGGCTTGGGATTGGAGCTCGCCCGACGAAACGACACGAACTCGCCATTGAACGTCACGTCGTCGGCGGCCCACACCTGCCGCATGACCTCCACGTACTCCTCGGTTCGGGCGCCGCGGCGCGCCCAAGGAACGCCCAGAGCCTCGAACTCCTCACGCAGCCAGCCGATGCCCACGCCCAGCGTGACCCGGCCCCCCGACAGCACGTCCAGGGTGGCCACCTCCTTGGCGAAGGTGAGCGGATGGCGCTCCGGCAGCAGCGAGATGCCCGTGGCCAGCCCGATGGTGGAAGTGACGGCGGCGGCATAGCCGAGCCACACCAGCGGGTCGGGTATCGGGTTGTGGCCCGAGCCCGGCATCTTGGCGTCGGGCGCGTACGGGTACGGGGACTCGTAGCCCTCGGGGTACAGGATGTGCTCCACCGTCCACAAAGAGTCGAACCCCGCCGACTCGGCGGCTTGGGCCAGACGGGCCGCACCCTTGCCTTTGACGAATGTGCCGACGTTCGCGAAAGAGATGCCGAACTTCATCTGTGCTCCTTGCTTGGTGCCGACCGGTCACGGTAGCCAGAAACACCGAATCGCGACAGGATTGCACCTCTGGGCCCGGCATCGGTTGGTGGAGGGGCCGCCGCTAGCGTCGCTGCCTGTGAACGGACCCGAGAGCACCGAGTGGGCGAATGCCTTCGATCCCGCCATGGACGTCGGGCACAAGCGGGGCAACCGCAACGCCAAGTGGTGCAAGCACGGCGCTGAGGCGCTGCCGGCGTGGGTGGCCGAGCACGACTTCCGGCCCCCGCCGGCTGTGCTCGACGCTATGAGGGCGACGATCGGCCGTGGAGACTTCGGCTACCACGACCTGGAAGCCGATGTGGGCGCGGCGTTCGCCCGGTGGGCCGGCCAGCGCTACGGCTGGCGCCCGGATCCCGATTTCGTGCACACCTGCGTGGATGTGCTCCAAGGGGTCACCGCCGCGGTCACCGCGCTGGCCGAGCCCGGCGCGGGCGTCATCCTGACGCCGCCGATCTACCACATCTTCCTGCAGATCTGCCCCACGGCCCGGCGCCGCCAGCTCGAGTGGCTAATGCGCTATGACCGCGATCGGGGCTGGACTCTCGACCCTGACGACCTGGAAGATCTCGTGCGGCAGGAGCCCGACGCCCGGGTGCTGCTGTGGTGCCATCCCCACAACCCCACCGGCTGGGTGGCCGATACCGAGGTCCTGACGCGCATCGTCGAGCTGGCCCACGCCTACGACTTCTACGTCGTGTCAGACGAGATCCACGCCGACCTCGTGTACCCCGACTCCTCGGCGCCGTTCACGCCGATGCTGTCAATCCCGGGCGCGGCGGAGCGGGTTGTGACCGTTACGTCGCCAGCCAAGACGTTCGCGCTGTCGGGGCTGCGCTGCGCAGTGATGGCCTACGGCGACAGGGACCTGCGCCGGCGGGTGCACCAGGCCCATCCCCCGCTGCTGCTCGGCCACGCGGCCCGCACCGGCATCGACGCCACCATCGCGGCCTGGCGCCACGGCGCGGCCTGGGCCGACGGGTTGGTCTCACACTTGGCAGGCCTGCGCGACCATCTGGCCGACCGGCTGGCCGCGGACGCCCCTGCGGTGCGCTTCCACCGACCCGACTCCACGTTCCTCGCCTGGCTGGACGTGTCGGCCTGCGGGCTCGGCGAAACCCCGGCAGCCCGGCTGCTGCAACACGCCGGTGTGGCCGTGTCCGAGGGAACCGAGTTCGGGACGAACGACCCCGGCCACGTGCGCCTCAATTTCGGCACTTCTGGCGCCGTGCTCGACGAGATCATCGACCGGCTCCTGCCCTGCCTGCGGACCTAGGGTTGGCTCCGTGACCGGGAACCCCCAGCCGCTGGGCGGCAACGAGATGCCCCGCTTCGCCG
>JAKZWH010000156.1:0-3965 GCA_047515615.1 Acidimicrobiales bacterium
GGGTCATGGATGTCGATGTCGTCGTCCACCAGGATGATCATGTTGAGATCCTTGAGGGCTCCGAAGGCGGCCACCGCCGCGTTGCGGCCCCATCCCTCGTCTCGCTCGGACCGCTTCGACAGCGCCATCACCAGATGGAACCGGTGGAGCCCGCCGGAGGGCATGCACACATCGGTCACGATCGGCGTCACCGGCCGGACCGCCTCCAGGGCGGCCACCTCGAGCACGTGCTTGCGCAGCACGATCGTCTCGCGACCGGCGCCGTTGATGGCGTGGTACACCGGCTCGTGGCGGGCGGTAACCGCGGTCACGTCCACGGTGGGCGCCAACCCGGCGGGCGAGGCATAGCCGACGAACTCTCCGAAGGGGCCCTCGTGGGCCTGCTCGCCGGCCTTGATCACGCCCTCGATGACGATCTCAGTCTCCGCGGGCACCTCCACGCCAACAGACACGCCCGGCACCACCGGCAGGCCCCGGCCCCGGCAGCCTCCGGCCGCGCACATCTCGTCGCGGCTCTCGGGCATGAGCGCGCCCATGGTGGAGGCGGCGTAGATCAGCGACACGTCGGTGCCCACGCAGGCCGCCACCGGCAGGTCCTGGCCCATCTCCGCCGCGTGGTCCAGGGCCCGGCCCAGATGGCGTCCGTGGTCGATCTTGATGGCCACCCGGTCGGGTCCGAGCAGCTGGAGCCGGTGGAAGGAGGCGTTGCGCACGCCGGTGAGGGGATCGCGCACGATCAGGACGCCCGCGGTGACGAAGCGCCCGCCGTCGCCGGGGGCGTGCTTTAGCACCGGCAGCTGCTCGCCCAGGTTGATGGATCCCTTGCGCCACACCCGCTCCTGGGCCGGGGCCTCGGCGACCGGCTCGGGCTCGACGTCGGTGTGGATGCCCCGGGCCAGCGCGGCCCGCAGCTGGGCGCGGTCCAGTCCCATGGCGGTCTCAGAGGACTCCGGGGTGGCGAAGACGTTGCCGACCACGGGCACGTCGTGGTCCTTGACGCTCTCGAACAGCAGGGCCGCCCCGGCGTCGTGGCGCTTCATGAGCCCGGCCACCTCGAGATCGGGGTCGACAGTGCGCGACACCCTGGCCAGCAGTCCGGCCCGATCGAGACGCCCGAGGGCGCTGCGGAAGCTGGTGTCGAGGACATCGGGGATCCCTGCCCCGCCTCCGGGGCCGGCCGCCGCGGTGTCCTCGGCCACCCCGGTCACTGCGCGGCCTCCGGCCAATCGGCGCGATGGGGGCCGGGGGTGTCGTCGAGGCAGCGCAGGACCATGGAGCGAGCCCGCTCCCAGTCGTAGTGGCGGTACAGGCGGCCCTGGACCACCGAGCTCGAGCCGGCGTAGAACATCTCGTACTGGAAGTGCCGGCCCGCGAACTCCGAGCCGACCGCGTCCCATATCAGCTTCAGGAGCCCCACCCGATGCTCGGCGTCCACGTCGGGCCAGCGCACGAACCGCTCGAAGTCGGCCCGAGTCACGGGGTCGTCCCAGGCGCTCACCGAGGACGGCACCTGGATGGTGGCCCCGCCGGTCAGCTCCCGCAGCGCGAAGGTGATGTCGCGGTACAGCGCGGGCTGCATCGTCATCGCCGAATAGAGCATCTCCGGGTCGGGCCGGGCCACGCCATGGTCGTCGATGGTGGCGTTGTACTCCCCCGCCAGCACCAGCCCGTAGGGCACCGACGCCTGGGCCGCCACCCGGGCCAGGCCGAGCTGGAAGTTGCGGTCGGCGGACTGGCCCGACCACTCGGCCAGCTGGGAGGCCAGCCCGGCCAGGAACCTGAGCTTCACCGCGTAGCGGATCTGGGCCTGGGTGTTGCCCAGCACGTGGGCGGGCGTGCGGGTGAACTGGGCGAAGGTGATCTCAGGGTCGCGGTCCACGAACACGTGCTCCGCGGGCACGTCCACGTCGTCGAACACCACCAGCGCGTCGGTCTCGTCGTAGACCGCCGACAGCGGGTAGTCGCCAGCCGCGGTGATGTCGCGGCCGTAGGGGCGGCGGGGGTAGATGCGCAGGCGGGGGTGGTTCACCGGGATCACCACCGACAAGCCGTAGTCGTCGGCACCGGGCGGCAGCGGCTGGATGGAGCTGACGAACACGTAGTCGGAGAACACGGTGCCGGTGCCGAGCATCTGCGCGCCCCTCACCACCACCCCGTCGTCGCCGGAGCGGGCGATGGAGGCGTAGAGATGGGGCGCGTACTGCTCGTGGGGCCCCTTGGCCCGGTCGATCTGGGGATGGATGATGGTGTAGGTGACGTAGAGGTCTTCGTCGCGGGCCCGCTCGTAGAATCGTTGCACGTTGTCGGCGTAGCGGTCTCCGGCCTTGGCGAAAGTGTCGAGCGAGCCCGAGAAGCCGGCGAAGAAGGAGGCCACATGATCGGGGGATCGGCCCAGGTACCCGTAGCTGAGCTCTGACCAGGCCTCGATCGCTAGCCTGCGGCGCCGCAGATCCTCCACCGAGCGGGGCACCAGCCAGCTCAGGTTCACCGGGCGGCCGTCGGTGGGCGACTCGTAGGTCATGAGCTCGCGGTTGGCGGGATCGGCCGCGAAGTCGTAGAGCCGGGCCACGGTGCGCACGCCGCCGGCGAAGGCGGGATGAGACGTGACGTCGTCGACGGGGGCGCCGTCGAGGATCACGTTGCGCCCGTCTCTCAGCGACTCGACGTAGCTGTTCCCTGTGCGCATCCGCCCTCCGTCGGAACCCGAGGCGCGCCGAGCACCGGCCTGGCTGCCGGTCAGATTGTCTGACAATCTGCTCACGGTGTCAAACTGGGGCAGTGAGGAGCGCTCTGGGCCGGCTGGCCAGCACGCTGGGCAACCCCAACTTCCGCCGCTACGCGGGCGCGCAGTTCCTGCACGCCACCGGGATGTGGACGCACCGCATCGCGGAGCTGTGGCTGGTGTATGAGATCACCGGCAGCGCCCTAGTGGTGGGGATCACCACCTCAGTCCGGTCGGGCCTGGCCGTCCTTCTCGCTCCGGTGGCAGGAACGCTGGCCGACCGGATGGACCGGCGCCGGCTGCTGGCCTCCACGCAGTTCTCCAAGGCCGTCGCGGCCAGCGGGCTGGCGGCGGCCACGATCGCCATGGGCGAAGACGTTTCGCTGGAGCTGTTATTCGGGGCCATCGCGGTGCTGGGGGTGATCGGCGCCATCGACACCCCATTGCGGCGCGCCTTCGTGCGCGACGTGGTCACCGTCGAGGGACTCGACCGAGCAGCCCGGCTCCACACCTCGGTGATGTCGACGGGCCGGTTCCTCGGAGGCGGCTTGGCTGCGCTCTTCCTGTACTTGGCCTCACCATGGGCCTGCTTCGCCGTCAACGGCGCAGCCTCTCTGTTCGCCTCAATGCTGATGCTGAAGGTAGTGCCAACCACCGAGACCGTGTCGGCCGAGGCACGGGCTGCGGGGGGGCGAGTGCTCGATTACCTGCGGCGCACCCCGGCGGTGACAATCCCGCTGGCCATGCTGTGCTCGTTCACGCTGTTCGGATGGAACCTGGAGGTGCTGCTTCCGGTACTAGCCGACAAGCAACTGAAGAGCGGGGGGGCCACGTTCGGGATCCTTGTACAGGTCATGAGCATCGGCAGCCTGATCGGCTCGGTGATGATGGCGGCGTCGAGGCGGAAGGGGTTGGGCAGTCTCGCGATCCTGCTGGCCGCGTTCGGTGTGGCCGTGGTTCCGCTGGCCGCAGTCAACCAACTCGCCGTCGGCATGGCCGTCATCTTCGTCGTCGGCGCTATCGGCGGCGGATTCCTAAGCCTGTCCAACGCCTCGGTTCAGACCGCGGCCGACCCCCGCCTGCAAGGCCGGGTGTCCGCGGTGTACGGGGTGGTGTTCGTGGGAGCGCGCGCCGTCGGGGGTCCGATCCTGGGCTGGACGGTGGATTCCTTCGGCAGCCAGACCGCCCTGGTTGCGGTGGGGGTCGCAACCGTGGCGTTTGCCCTGCTCGCCAGCCTGGCCAT
>JAKZWH010000157.1:0-4757 GCA_047515615.1 Acidimicrobiales bacterium
ATCAGAGCGGCCAGGCGCATCTCCTCGAAGCCGTCGAGGCGGTTGTTGCACGGCGCGCCGTCGGCGCCGATAGCGACGTTGAGGCCGTCGGCCAGGTAGCCGGGCACCGGGGCGAACCCCGAGGCCAGCTTGAGGTTGGCCGACGGGCAGTGGCACACGTGAGGCCGGTGCCGGCGGGCCAGGTCGCGCTCGTGGTCGCTGAGCCACACCGCGTGGGCCATCACCAGCCGCGGCGACAGCGCTCCCCAGGACGCGAGGGCCTCCAGGTCGCGGCCCTCCGGCGACGCGCCCAGCAGGTCGGCCTGGGCCTGGTTCTCGTTGACGTGGGTGTGCAGCCGCAGGTCGGCCTCCTCGGCCAGGGCCACGCAGCGGCGCCAAGTGTCGGGGGTGGCGTTGCGAGGACCGCGGGGCGACAGCGCCACCCGCAGCCGGCCACCGGCTGAGCCGTGCCAGGTCTCGAACAGGTCCATCTGGTCGGCCCAGGCCACGTCGGAGTCGGGCACCTCCATCTCGGTGCCGGGCTCGTACCGGTCCATCAGGGCCTTGCCGATGGTGGCCCGGATGCCGAGCTGCTCAGCAGCCTCGAAGGCGGCGCCGGTGTGGTGATTCGACTCCATGGTCAGCACGGTGGTGGTGCCGCCGGTGAGCAGCTCGGCTACGGCCAGCAGCGCTGAGGCATGCAGCGACCGGTGGTCGTGGGCCTGCTCCAGGGGCCACACCCGCCGGCGCAGCCACTCGATCACCTCCATGTCGTCGGCCAGGCCCCTCAGCAGGGTCTGGCACAGGTGCACGTGGGCCTGCACCAGGCCGGGGATCACCAGGCAGCCGGAGGCGTCGATCTCCTCGGTGGCCGTGGCCGGGCCCGACTTCGGGCTGGCCGCGGCAATCAGGCCGTCCTCCACCACCACGTCGCCCACGAAAGGCTCGGCGTCGGCGCTCGGGACGACCAGGCCGCCGCGGACTACGAGATCGGCCATTGTCGGCGCCCCTATCTCGACTGCGTCATAGCTATGCCGCAGCTCTGCGCCGCGGCCAGCAGGCCGTCCCGACGAAATCTGAAGAGTTTCGCGTCACATAGGCGCAGAATCGATGCAGATTTGGAATCGCCGGCCCCCAGTGCCTACGAGCCGTGGTCGTGGGACGGGCGGGCCAGGTCGGCGGCCGCGGCCAGGGCGAACTCCAGCATGGCCTGCTGGCCGAAGGCGTATTCGTCGAGGCGCTGACCCTGGTAGGTGGCCTCGCCGCTGAGCAGGTTGGTGCCGGCGCACAGCACCGAGCCGGCCTCACATCCCAGCGCGGCGGCCACGGTGAACAGGCACGACGACTCCATCTCGAAGGCCAGCACCCCCAAAGCCTTCCAGCGGCTGATCACCTCGACGGTGCGCTCGCCCGCATAGAAGCTGTCGGTGGAACGGGTCAGGCCGACCTCCACCGGAGTGCCCTGGCGGGCCGCGGCCGCCACCAGCGCAGCCACCACCCGGTGCGAGGCGACCGGCGGGAAGTTCTCGGGCGCGTAGTAGCGGCTCGTGCCCTCGTCGCTGACCGCGCCGGTGGCCACCGCGATGCCGCCCACCGGCATGGCGGGCGACAGGGCCGCGCAGCTGCCCACCCGGATGAAGCACGACACCCCGCAGGCGGCCAACTCCTCCACCGCTATGGCCATCGACGGCGAGCCCACCCCGCTGGTGGCCACGGTGAGGCGGGCGCCGTCGAGGGTGCCGGTGAACACCGCGTAGCCCCGGCGGTCGCCGACCCGCTCGGCGTCGTCGAGCAGTCCGGCCATCATCTCCACCCGCTCCGGGCTGCCCGACAGCAGGGCGACCTCGGCCACGTCGCCGCCGCCGCGGATGCCCAGATGGGGGAACGACCCGTCGGCCAGGCGCATATAGCGCTCGGTCAACCACCTCGAAGTGTCTTCAGTCATGGTTGCCTCTGCGGTACTTGTTGAGCACATGATCGAGAACCCCCGCCTTGGCCAGCAAGTGGCGGGCCTCGCGGGGCACCAGGTCGGCGATCTCGGCCAGGTCCAGGGTGGTCACCCTCCGGTCGTCGAGCAGGACCTCGCCGTCGACAAGGGTGTAGCGCACATCGGACCCCGAGCACGACCACACCAGTTGCTCGATCACGTTGCCGCCGTCGCCGTCGCTGAGCACCGGCCAAGCATGGGGCCGGTCCAGCCCCACCACCGCCAGGTCGGCCCGCTTGCCCGGCTCGATGCTGCCGGTCTCGTCGCCCAGACCCAAAGCCCGGGCCCCGCCGATGGTGGCCAGCTCCAGCAGCTGGGCGCAGGGCAGCACAGCCGGATCGCCGGTGCTGAACCGGGCCAGCAGCCCGGCCTGGCGCATCTCCTCGAACGGGTCGAGGTTGTTGTTGGTCATTATCGAATCGGTGCCCAAGCCGACATTGGCGCCCGCGGCCAGCAGCTCGGGGATGCGGGCGGCCCGGTTGCCGAGCTTCATGTTGGAGGTTGGGCAGTGGGCCACGCCCACCCCGGTCTCGGCCACCAGCGCCAGATCGTCGTCGGTCAGCTCGATGCAGTGGGCGGCGACCACGTCGGGGCCCAGTCCGATCAGGCGATGCAGCCACGCCGCGGGGGTGAGCCCGCCGCTGAGCTCAGCGACCCGGGCGGTCTCGCCGACGGTCTCGGCCAGATGGGTGTGGATGCCGACGCCGAGCTCGTCGGCCCGCGCCCGCATGGCCGTGTAGGTGGACGCGTCCACCGTGTACAGCGAATGGGGTCCGAACCAGGCCCGCACCCGCTCGTGACGGCCGTGCCAGGCATCGATGAAGGCCTCACTGGACTCGAGGGTCTCGCCCGCACCGGCAGGGGTGTCCACCGCCTGGGGGCTGATGGTGGCCCGCAGGCCGGAGTCGACCGCCACCGCGGCGGCCTCGGCCGGAAACCGGAAGATGTCGATGAAGCAGGTGGTGCCGTTGGCGATCATCTCGGCCTGGCACAGCAGCGACCCGGCCCGCTGGTGGCGGGGCTCGTAGGCCATGTCCTTGGGCAGGGCGAAGTCCTCCAGCCAGGTGAAGAAGTCCATGTCCTCGAAGACGCCCCGCTCCAGAAGCTCATGGGTGTGGGCGTTGACGAAGCCGGGGATCACCGCGCAGCCCGCGGCGTCGATCACCCTGGCGGCCGATGGCGGGGGCGGCGATGCGTCCTTGCCGCCCATGGTGGGTGTGACCGCGGCGATGCGCCCGCCGTGCACCGCGACGTCACCCACGAAGGCGGTACGAGACCCGTCGCAGGGCACCACCGTCCCGCCCCGCACCAGCAGATCGACAGGCTGGGTGTCACTCATGATCTGTCACTCTCAAACTGGCAGCAGAAAGCGCGCCATACGTGCAAACGCTGCCCAATTCCCGTCGGCCGGAGTGCCTGCTCTCGAACTGGCAGCAGAATGCGCGCCATCCGTGCAAGACGCTGCCAATTCCTCGCCGCACCTACCCCACCGACTTGGAGGCCACTAGGTGCGGCGGTCGAATGCGGGCAGGACATGCTCGCCGAACCACGCCACCTCGGCCGCGCCCTGGTCGGGGCGGATGTTGAGGATGGCCATGTCCACCCCTGCGGCCGCGTAGGACTCCAATACCGAGACCATCTGCTCGGGCGAGCCGGCCACGATCCGGGAGCGGACCTCCTCTTCGGTGCCGCCCCGGTTGGACTGGAAAACCTTGACCAGGCCCTCGGTCGTGGCCGGATCGTTCGTCAACTCCGAGAACACGAGGACGGTGCGCCTGAGGTCTCCGGGGCTTCGCCCGTTGCGGGCCAGCAGCTGGTCGAGACCGTCGTTGACCTCGGGCCACTCCCAGGGGGCCCAGAAGCCGCTGTACCAGTCGGCGCGCCGGGCAACGATGCGCCGCAGCCGCTGGCCGCCGCCGCCGACCAGCACCGGCACCCCGCCGACGCGCAGCGGCTTGGGGTCGAAGCAGGCACCGGACAGGCGCACGCAGGAGCCCTCGTAGTCGACCGGGCCGTCGGCGGAGCACAGCAGCGAGAAGGCCTCCAACGTCTCGTCCAGCATGGTCATGCGGTCGCCCACGCCGGGGTAGTCGAAGCCGTACATGGCGTGCTCGGTCTCGTGCCAGGCCGCGCCCAGGCCCAGAAGGGCCCGGCCGCCGGTGACGTGGTCGAGAGTCACGGCCATCTTGGCCAGCAGTACCGGATGCCGGTAGGTGACCCCGGTCACCAGCGTGCCCACGTCGAGGCGGCTGGTGGCGGCGCCCAGCGCGGCCAACGTTATCCAGCCCTCGAATTGCGGCCCGTCGGGGATCCCGCCCGGCCGCTTGGGCCCGGCACCGGGGTTGAGGGGCACGAAGTGGTCGAACGTGAACCCGGCCGCGAAGCCCAATTCGTCGGCGGTCTGCCAGATGTCGAGCAGCCGTGAGTAATCGGTGTGCTCCGGCGGTGTCTGAATCGCGATCTCCATGTTGGCCTCCTAAGGCATTCAGTCCCTTGGGATCAGTCTTTGACGTAGGCGCGGCCTATGGCGGCGGGGGCCACCGCCCGGCCGACGAAGACCAGGGTCACCAGGCCGACGACGTACGGCAGAGCTTGGAACAGCTCGACCGGCAGGTCGGACTTGGACTGGGCCCGCAGCTGGTAGGAGTCGGCCATCCCGAACAGCAGGCAGGCACCCAGCACCGGCAGCGGCCGCCACTTGCCGAAGATCATGGCGGCCAGGGCCAGGAAGCCCCGGCCGTTGGTGATGCCCCGCTGGAACAGGCCGTTCTGCACCAGCGACAGGTACACG
>JAKZWH010000158.1:0-7804 GCA_047515615.1 Acidimicrobiales bacterium
AGAGGCCGCTGACGGGCCGTAGCGGGCCGCTTGCAGGGTGGCGGCCAGCCCGCGGAGAGCCAGAGCGGGCCTAGCCGGCCTCGGGGCCCGTCACCACTCCGCGGTCGTGCAAGCTGCCGATCTCACCGGCTGAGAGTCCCAGCCATCCGGCCAGCACCTCGTCTGTGTGCTGGCCCAGAACGGGCGCCACCTCAGCGTCGCCGGGCGCGGCGGAGTCCGGCCCGTGTGCGCCCGCGAGGGCCAGCGGCGATCCCGGCACCAGATATGGGCCTATGCCGGGCTGGTCCACCTCGCGGAAGAGTCCCCCGCCCGGCGAGCAGCGCGGGTCGCTCTCGACGAACTCGGCGAAAGTCTGGTACGGCCCCCAGCACACTCCGAACGCGTCGAGGCGCTCGGCCGCCTCCGCGAAGGACCGCTCGCGGGCCCAGGCCTGCATCACCGCCTTGATCTCGTGGCGGGCTTCGAAGCGAGCGCCCTCATCGTCGAAGTCGAGGCCGCTAGCCGCGGCGATCTCCGCAATCGCGTCGACGCTCTCGGTGGCCTCCACCAGCGAGGCCCATTGCCGGCCGCTGATGCCCACCGCGTAGAGACGCCGCCCGTCGGCCGTCGACAGCTCCGCGCCGAACGCGCCGTACAGGTCGTTGCCGCAGCGGGGCCGGACCGCGCCGTTGACCTGGACCTCGGCGATGTACCCCAGCGCGGCGGTGGCCGCCATGGCCACGTCGCTCAGGGCGAGCATCATCACCGACCCCTCCCCGGTGAGCAGCCGGCGGCGCTCCGCGGCGAGTATCCCCACCGCAGCCGTCTGCCCGCACAGCAGGTCCCAGGCCGGCAGCACGGTGTTGACGGGTTCGTGATGGCCCGCGGGACCGGTCACCATCGGGAACCCCAGCGCCGCGTTCACCGTGTAGTCCACCGCAGTGGTGCCGTCCCGGTTGCCTGTGATCGCCACCATCACCAGGTCGGCCCGCCGGGCGGTGAGCCGATCCGGCGCCATCCAGCCCCGGGCCGGGAAGTTGGTGAGAAAGGTGCCCGCGGCGCCGATCAGCTCGGTGAGCAACTCGTGGGCGGCCGGATCGCGCAGGTTGACGGCCAGCGACTTCTTGCCCTTGTTCAACCCGGCCCAGTACAGCGAGCGCCCTGCGGAGGTGAGGGGCCAGCGGCCGTAGTCGATGCCCCCGCCGAGGGGGTCGAAGCGCACCACCTCGGCTCCCAACTGGGCCAGCGTCATGCCGCCGGAGGGCGCGGCCACGAACGCCGAGCCTTCGACGACTCGCAGGCCGTCGAGCGGAGCATTGCCAATCACGCCCACGAACTTAGCCACACCGCAACATCGGGCGGCGGCGCGGGCACACTGGCCGCGTGATCGAGAGCGTGCCGTGCATGCTCATGCGCGGCGGAACGTCCAAGGGCGCCTACTTCCGCAGCCGGGACCTGCCCGCCGATCCCGCCCAGCGAGACGACCTCATCCTGCGCATCGTCGGCTCGCCGGACCCGCGCCAGATCGACGGCATCGGCGGGGCCCACGTGCTCACCACCAAAGTGGCGGTGGTCGGTCCGGCAGCCGAGCCGGGCGCCGACGTGGACTACCTGTTCCTTCAGCCCTCCGTGGACGAGCCCCTCGTCAGCGACGCCCAGAACTGCGGCAACATGCTGGCCGGCGTCGGGCCGTTCGCGGTGGAGAGGGGCCTGGTCGCGCCGGGCGGGGCCGAGGCGAGAGTGCGCATCCACATGGTCAACACCGGATCGGTGGCGACCGCTACCTTCCCGTTGCGAGGCGGCATGCCCGACTACTCGGGCCCCACCTCCATCGACGGCGTGCCCGGCACGGCGGCCGCGGTGCGGCTCGACTTCGAAGACATTGCGGGCAGTTCCTGCGGCGCCCTGCTGCCCACCGGCAGACTCGTCGACTCCATCGCGGGGTTGAGCTGCACCCTCATAGACAACGGGATGCCGACGGTGGTGATGAGGGCCAGCGACTTGGGCGCGACCGGTTACGAGGACTGCGCCGCCCTCGAGGCCGACAGCCGCCTGTGGGCCCGGCTCGAGGAGGTGCGCATGGCCGCGGGCCTTCTGATGAGACTCGGTGACGTGACGACTTCCACCGTGCCCAAGATGACTCTCGTGGCGCCTCCACGAACCGCCGCGGGCGACATCTGCACCCGGACCTTCATCCCTCACCGGTGCCATGAGGCGATCGGTGTGCTCGGGGCAGTGTCGGTCGCCACCGCCGCGGTGCTGCCCGGTGCCGTCGGCCATGAGATGCTGCCAGCCGGCGCCGGCCGAGACCATGGACCGGCCGAGGCATCTCGAATCGACCGCGTGGTCACGCTGGAGCATCCGAGCGGCACCTTCGACGCCGCCGTGGCCCTCGCAACCCTCCCCGATGGCGCGCCGATGGTGGAGAGCGCGGGCATCATCCGCACCGCCCGGAAGCTCTTCGACGGCGCGGTATTCCCCCGGCCCCGCTAAGCGGCCGAGCGGACGGTGCCACCACCAATGCAGGCGACCATCCCGCCGCCCCATCCAGATCCGCACCCTCCCGCGATGTTCACCCCGCCGCCGGGTGCCTGCGACGCCCACTGCCATGTGTTCGGCCCGGCGAGCCGTTTCCCGTTCGCGGTTGGCCGCTCGTACACGCCGCCGGACGCGGGCGTCGAGCAGCTCGAGGCGCTCCACGAGCGCATGGGGCTGAGCCGGGCCGTGCTGGTGCAGGCCAGCTGCCACGGAACCGACAACTCGGCCATGGTCGACGCCCTCCGGCGGTCACGGGGGCGGTACGCCGGGGTGGCCATGATCGACGAGTCCTGCCCCGACGCGGAGCTCGACCGCCTGCATGACGCCGGCGTGCGGGGCGCCCGATTCAACTTCGTCAGGCACCTCGGAGGCGGGGACCTCGGGGCCTTCGAGCGCACGGCCCGGAGGGTGGCGCCTCGGGGCTGGCACATGGTGGTGCACCTCGACGCCGCCGACCTGCCCGACTTCGCCGGGGTGCTGCTGGGCCTTCCGTGCCCGTTCATCATCGACCACATGGCCCGCGTGCCCGCAGCCACAGGCCTCGGGCAGCCGCCGTTCGCCGCGCTGCTGGGCCTGATGGACCACGAGGGGGCATGGGTGAAGATCTCCGGCGCGGAGCGGCTCACCGCCGGGGGGCGGCCGCCTTATGACGACGTGGTGCCGCTGGCCCGGGCGCTGATTGCCGCGGCCGGAGATCGGGTCCTGTGGGGCACCGACTGGCCCCATCCCAACGTGGGCCACATGCCCGACGACGGCGACTTGGTGGACCTGCTGGCCTCCTTCGCCCCCGACGAGGCCGACCGCACCCGGATCCTGGTCGACAACCCGCAGCGCCTCTACGACTTCGCCTGACCCCTGCCAGGGCCGGCGTCACTGGGCCAGGGCCTGCTCCAGGCGGTGGAGGGTGCGCATCGCTTCGAGGCCGCTGCGCACCGACGACTCGGGCTCGCGTCCCTCAAGGATGGACGCGAAGAACTCGCGGTCCTGCAGCTCGATCCCGTCAGTGGACACGTGCCCGGCGGACACGTCGATCGGATTGTCGCGGCCATCGACCAAGTCGTCGTATCGGGCCACGAAGGTGCCGTTGTCGCAGACGTAGCGAAAGTCGGTGCCGAAGGGACCGTCGTTGTTGAACGACAGCGCCAGCGAGCACACCGCCCCCGATGGCACGGTCAGCGAGATCGACATGTCCATGGCGATGCCCAGCGCGGGGTGGGGAGGGCCCTGCACGGCCGACACCGTCTCCGCGGTTTCGCCGCTCTGATGCTGAAAGAGGTCCACGGTGTGGCAGGCGTGGTGCCACAGCAGATGATCGGTCCAGGTCCGGGGCCGGCCCAAGGCGTTGGTGTTGGTGCGCCGGAAGAAGTAGGTCTGGGCGACGAGATGCTGCAGTTGCAGCTCGCCCGAGGCGAACCGCCGCCGCATCCACTGGTGCGACGGGTTGAAGCGCCGGGTGTGGCACACCATGGCCACCAGCCCGGACTCCTGCGCGACGTCGGCCATTTCGGCCGCGTCGGCGAGGTTGTCGGCCATGGGAATCTCCACCAGCACGTGGCGGCCGGCCCGGAGCACCTCAATGGCCTGCGCGGCGTGCAGATGCGTGGGAGTGGCCAGGATGGCGGCCTCGACGCCGGGCTGGGCCAGGCACTCGCCGAGCTCCAGCGACCAGTGGCCGATCCCGTGCTCGGCCGCCAAGGCCCCGGTGTCGGCCTCGATGCCCCCGGCCAGCGAGACGACGTCCACGCCGTCGATGCGGCCTACGGCGGCCAGGTGGCGCCGGGCGATGGCGCCCTCGCCGGCCAGCACCACCCTCACGACGGGTGGCCTAGGGCGGTTCCCGCGCGCATCCGGTGGAGGCTAGACCCCGACCTGGCTGAGCATCGTGCTAGCCGGCCGGATGGTCGAGGGTGTCCACCCAGTCGACGCCCATCTCGACGAGCTTCTGGCGCAGGCCGTGCATGTCCAGCCCTAGCTCGCCGGCCGCGAGGCGTGCCCGCGCGTCCTCCTCGGCGGCCAGCCGCTGTCGGGACATCTCCAGCGCCCAGGCAGCCTCCGAGCGGGCCACCACCACCACGCCGTCGTCGTCGGCGCACACAACGTCGCCGGGGCTGACGGTCTGCCCGCCGATCACGACAGGCACGTTCACCGAGCCCGGTGTGGCCTTGACAGTGCCCTGGCAGGAAACATGCCGGCTCCACGCCGCGAAGCCCATGGCCCGCAGCTCGGCAGTGTCGCGCACGCCCGCGTCCATCACCAGGCCCTGCACTCCCCGAGCCTGAAGCGACGTGGCCAGCAGTTCCCCGAAGAAGCCGTGTGTCGACGGCGCGGTGACCGCCACGACCAGGATGTCGCCGGGTTCGCAGGTCTCGACCGCCGCGTGGATCATCAGATTGTCGCCGGGATGGCACAGCGCGGTCACCGCGGTGCCCGCGATGCGGGTGCCGGACTGGATGGGACGGATGTCGGGCCCGAGGAAGCCCCGCCGGCCGATGGCCTCGTGCACGGTGGCCGAGCCCATCGGCGCCAGGGCGTCGACGATCGACGGGTCGGTGCGGTCCACCGTGCGCACCACCACCGGGCGGCCGTGGCCACTCATTGCTCCACCTCCAGTCGGGGATAGACACGCCGGGCGTTGCCCTCGAAGATCTTGGCCCGAGCCTTGTCGTCGAGGGCCGCGTTGTCGATGTAGCGCCGGGTGTCGTCGTAGTGGTGGCCGGTGCTGGGATCGATGCCGCGCACCGCGCCCACCATCTCCGATGCGAACAGGATGTTGTCTGGGGGCACCACGTCGACGAGCAGATCGATGCCGCGCTGGTGGTACACGCAGGTGTCGAACCAGATGTGCTGCAGCAGCCCGTCGAAGTCCCAGCCGGAGTCCTGGGCCATGCCCACAAAGCGCCCCCAGTGGTAGGGAACCGCGCCCCCGCCGTGGGGGATCACCAAGCGCAGCCCCTCGAAGTCGGCCACGAACCCCGACGTCAGCGCCTGCATGAAAGCAGTCGTGTCGGCGCCCAGATAGTGCGAGCCGGTGGTGTGGAAGTTCTCGTTGCAGGAGGCGCTCACATGGACCATGGCGGGCACGTCGAGCTCGCACATCGCCTCCCACAGCGGCCACCAGTAGCGGTCCGGAAGCGGCGGACCGCTCCAGTGCCCGCCGCTGGGGTCGGGGTTGACGTTGCATCCGATGAAGCCCATCTCTTCGGTGCAGCGCCGCAACTCGCACACTGAGGCGTCGACGGGCGCGCCCGGAGACTGCGGCAGCTGGGCGACCGGGGCGAAGTTGGAGGGGTACAGGTCGCACACTCGCCGTATCAGCTCGTTCTGGTGCTGGGACCAGAACTTGGAGGTGTGCTCGTTGCCGATGTGGTGGCCCATCCAACTGGCGCGGGGAGAGAAGATCGTCAGGTCGGTGCCCCGCTCTCGCTGCAAGGCGAGCTGGGCTCCCTCCAGGCTCTCGCGGATCTCATCGTCGCTGACCAGAATCTCGCCCTTGGACCCGACATGGTTTGGATCGGAGGCCACCGCCGCCTTCTGGGCCTCGCGCCACTCCCCCACCGCAGGCGGGGTGGTGGTGTAATGGCCGTGGCAGTCGATGATCACAGACGTCCTTCCCCGCAGCGGCGACCGGACGCATACTACGGAGCGTTCCGACGACGGCCGATGCGCTCGCCAGCACGGCGGTGCCCGGGGCTACCCTGCGAGCGCCGATCGGGAGGACTGCATGGCTAGCGCACGCGCCGGGCGCGACTACCACGACGTGCCGGGCACCTACGTGCTCGACGGCCAGCACTGTCGCAAGGGCTACGCCTTGAACATGTTTTGCATGTCCCTGAACGAGCCGGCCAACCGCGGCGCCTTCCGGACCGACCCCGAGGGCTACTTGGACGGCTACGCGCTCACCCCGGAGCAGCGCCGGGCCGTGCTCGAGCGCGACTGGGTTCAGATGCTGCGCCTGGGAGGCAACATCTATTACACCTTCAAGCTCGCGGCCTTCGACGGCCTCAACATGCAGCAGCTAGGCGGCATGATGTCCGGAGTCACCGGCGAGGAATTCGCGCAGATGATGGTCGACGGGGGCCGCCGGATCGAGGGCAACCGCTCGCTCAGCGACTGGGGGCAACGCTGATGGCCGAGGCGCTCGACATCTGGACAGAGCGCTGATGGCCGAGGCGCTCGACATCTGGACAGAGCGCTGATGGCCGAGGTCGTCGCGGGAATCGGAACCTCGCACGTGCCCGCCGTGGGCGCGGCCATCGACGGCGGCAAGCAGGCCGAGCCCTACTGGGCGCCCTACTTCGCCAAGATCGAGCCGGCCCGGCGCTGGATGGACGAGGTCCGCCCCGACGTGTGCCTGGTGGTCTACAACGACCACGCCTCCGCCTTCTCGCTCCAGCTTGTGCCCACGTTCGCTCTGGGCGTGGCCGCCAGCTTCCCGCCCGCCGACGAGGGCTACGGACCCCGCCCGGTGCCCGAAGTGCCCGGCCATCCCGAGCTGGCCTGGCACCTAGCCGAGTCGCTCATCCTCGACGAGTTCGACATCGCCATCGCCAACGAGATGTCCGTCGATCACGGCTGCACCGTCCCGCTGTCGGTGCTGTACGGGCAGCCCGAGCAGTGGCCCTGCCGGGTGATCCCGCTGTGCGTCAACGTGATCCAGTACCCGCCGCCCACCGGCCACCGCTGCTGGCAGCTCGGCAAGGCCCTGCGCCGCGCTATCGAGGCCTACCCGGGCGACGAGCGGGTGGCGGTGCTCGGTACGGGGGGCATGTCGCACCAGCTCCAGGGCGAGCGGGCCGGGCTGGTGAACTTCGACTTCGACACGGAATTCATTGACTGCCTCATCGACGACCCGGCCGGGCAGGCCGCGATGGACCACACCACCTACATCCGGGAAGCCGGATCCGAGGGCGTGGAGCTGGTGATGTGGCTGGTCATGCGCGGCGCCCTCGACGACGACGTGCGCGAGGTCTACCGGATGCACCACGTCCCCACATCCAACACCAGCAACGGCCTGCTGATCCTCGAGAACGCCCGAGGATCTCCGTAACGCCTGGGGATCGCCATAACGCCTGAGGATCGCTGCTGCTGCCGATGGCCGTGCGACGTGGCGATGGCCGCAAACTCGCCATCGAGCCGGCGAGCGTCCACGACATCGGAGACCCCGCCGGGGTGCGGGCTGCTGGGCGAGTGGACGGGCAGGCGCACGTGGTGACAGAGTCTCGACCCCACATCTGGTTATCAACGAGAGGACGAGTGTGATGGGTGAGCTCAGTTCAGCCGCGGATGC
>JAKZWH010000159.1:0-3829 GCA_047515615.1 Acidimicrobiales bacterium
CTCCAACGGCGTCTGGCCCGCGGCCGCCGCGTCGGCGGCCAGACCGGGCACGCCCTCGAACATGGCGGAGTAGTACTCGTCCACCGACATCGGTGTGCCGAGATGGGTGGGGCTCTCGAACCAGCGTCGGATGCCCATTGAGCCGTCGGGGTCGATGCGCCACGACAGCTCGATCCAAAACTCGTTCTCCTCCCACACCTCGCCCGGGTTGAACTCGTGGGTACGCGATTCGTGGCCCACATCGGTGCCCCGGATCTCGGCGTAGCGGCGCAGCACGGGCTGGCGGAAGCCGATCCAGCGACCAGCGTGGGTTTCGAAGCTGGCCACGTCGTGGCGCTCTGCGCCCACCCCCATCGGCAGCACGTAGTCGGCGAAAACTGACGTCTCCGACCAGGTCGGCGTCAGCGCCACATGACACCCCACCTTGTCGGGATCCTTGAGGGCCTCCAGCCAGCTGAACCCGTCGGGGTTGGTCCACACCGGGTTGTACACCCGGCTGAAGTACACATCGAGACGGCCCCGGCCCTCGTGCAGGAAGTGCGGCAGCAGGGTCGACATCTCGTGGTGGGCCAGCGGGTACTCGCGAGGCCAGTTGAGCTCGTTCCAATGCTCCACCGGCGGCGCTCCCGGCGGATGGGGGGCCTTGTACTTGTTCCAGCCGTTGCCGGTGGTGCCTCCCACGGTGCCGACCGACCCGGTGAGCACGTTGAGGAAGAACAGGCACCGGGCCGTCTGCCAGCCGCCCAAGTTGCCTGCGCCCGCGGCCCGCCAGTTGTGCGAGGCGAACTTCGTCGGGTGGGCGCCGATTATCCGCGCCACCTCTGTGATCTGCGACGCGGGAACGCCGCAGACCCGCTCGGCCTCCTCCGGCGTGTAGGCGGCGTAGTCCTCCAGCAGGGCGGGCCCCACCGACTCGAACTCGACCGGCCGGCGCGGATGGCGCTGGCGCAGATAGGTCTCCCAGTTGGTCCAGCGCCGCACGAAATCGCGGTCCCAGGTGCCGTCAGTCAGCAGCAGGCGGGCGATGGCCAGCAGCAGGAACGGCTCAGTGCCGGGCCACGCCGGCAGCCAGAAGTCGGCCTTGGCGCCGGTGTTGGACAAACGGGGATCCACGCAGATCACCGTTGCGCCGTGGCCCTGGGCCTCAACGATGCGCTGGGCGTGGGGGTTGAAGTAGTGGCCCGCCTCCAGGTGCGACGAGATCAGGAAGATCACCTCGGCGTGGGCGAAGTCCGACGACGGGCGATCGTGGCCCATCCAGCTCTGATAGCCGATTCGGGCATTCGAGCTGCAGATGTTGGTGTGGCTGTTGTGGCCGTCCACCCCCCAGCACTGCAGAACCCGCTCGGCGTAGCCGTCCTCGCCCGGGCGGCCCACGTGGTACATGACCTCGTTGTGGCGGCCTTCGGCGATGGCCGCCCGGATGCGGCCGCCGATGTCGTCGAGAGCCTCGTCCCAGCTCACCCGCTCCCACTGGCCGCCGCCCCGCTCACCGGCTCGGCGCAGCGGATACAGGATGCGCTCGTGGTCGTCGATCTGGTTGAGCGTGGCCGGACCCTTGGCACAGTTGCGGCCCCGACTGGCCGGGTGCAGCGGGTTGCCCTCGACACGGTCGATGCGGCCGGTGGCGTGGTTGACGTGGCACACCAGCCCACAGGCGGCCTCGCAGTTGAAGCAGGTGGTGGGCACCAGCGTGTGATGGTGCTCCACCCGCCGGGGCCAGGCCTTGGCATCCAGCGACACCGCGTCGTGCCAGGTCTCGTGCGGGGGGTAGCTGTGCAGGTCAACCATGGCTCATCTCCAACGGCGAAAGAGGGCGGGGCTGAAATCTGTAGAGAAACGCGTCATATAGGACAACAACCCGCACAGATTTCGTGAGAGCGGGGCAACCGCCTGAGACCAGTCCACGAGATCCCCCTAAGACAGCGGTACGGACTGGCCGGCCCGCACGAAGCTGTCCTCGTAGAACCACATACCCGCCAGCGCGGCCAGTCCCGCGGCCGCGGGCAGCGGCGCGCCGGTATCGGCGGCGAGGGCGATCGCCGTGGCGACGCCGGGCAGGACCAAGCCCAGCACCATCCCGCCCGCCCAGAAGCGGCGGGCGTAGCGGCCGCGGGTCATGGCCGCGACAGCCGCCTCGACATGGGCTGTTCCTCGCGACGCGACCTCGGCCGCGACGAGCAGGGCGCAAGCCAGGATGCCGCCCAGCATCACCCAGCGCACCGCAGAGCGATCAGGGACTTCCATCACGAGATCAGCCACCGAGTAGGTCGCGCCGCCGGCCACGGCCGCCTGTGCCAGCAGCGTGGGCAGCAGCAGCGGTGTCTGCCACAGGTCTCTGCCCTCGCACTGGCCGAAGAGGAACGCGGTGTAGCCGGCTGTGGCCGCGGCCAACAGCGCTGCGGGCGCGGCCAGCACAACCAGGGCGCCCGACGAGTCCGCGATGCCGGCGACGAACCATGCGGCGCAGACCCCGGCGAAGGCGCCCAGCACCCAGGCGCCCCTCACAAGCCAGGATCTGCGGTTGGACCGGGTCAACAGGTAGTAGAAGCGGGCTGGCTGTTTCAGGTCCCACACCAACAGCACACCGGTGACGGCCAGGAAGAGTCCCGCGACCAGCGGCGGCACGACTCCGACCGCGGCCTGCGAGTCGCCATGGCCCAGCAGCACCAGCAGAGCGGCCACCGCCATCACGCCGGCGGCGATCGCTTTGGTGACGAGATAGCTCGACACCTTGGCTTTCCAGGTCATCTGGTGGGCCGTGGTGTAGGTAGTGCGGGCCACCACGCCGCGACCGTCGGGCGAGACCGTCGGGTGCTGGGGCGTGGTGTCGGCCCAGATCATGCCGTCGGGCGCGATGGCCGTGCGCAGCGGGTCCAGCGACGCCTGGTCGGCGCCCCGGTAGTACACCTTGGGCAGGGTCTGTTGCTCGGGGGCCCGCACCGCGGTGTCGCTGCGAGCGATGATCTTGGTGGTCTCGTCATTCGGGTCATCTAGGTCGGCGACTTTGATGGCGTGGGTGGGACACACCACTACGCAGCTCGGCTCGAGCCCCTGCTCTATGCGGTGGTTGCAGAAGTTGCACTTGTTGGCGGTGTTGGTGGCGGGGTTGATGTAGATGGCGTCGTAGGGGCAGGCGTTCATGCATGCCTTGCAGCCGATGCAGTTGCTGTCGTCGAAGTCGACCACGCCGTTGGCGGCCCGGAACAGCGCGTTGGTGGGGCAGATGGTGATGCAGGGCGCGTCGTCGCAGTGGTTGCAGCGCATCACCGAGAAGTTCCGGCTGACATTGGGGAACGTGCCCGTCTCGATGTACTTCACCCAGGTGCGGTTCACGCCGAGGGGCACGTCGTGCTCGCTCTTGCACGCGACCGTGCAGGCGTGACAGCCGATGCAGCTGTCGCTATCGAGCAGGAACCCGAGCCGTACCATCAGGCGATGCTGCCGCTTCCAGCGGCCTCGCGGGACAGGCGGTGCACACCGGCGCACAGCAGCTCCACCAGATGGTCGAAGGTGTCCTCAGGGTCGTGCGGCAGGGGGTGGCCGTCGCCCGACTCAAGGTGGCTGAAGCCGTGGAAGGCGCTGCGCAGGGCACGGGCCGCGTGGACGTAGTCCTCCTCGGTCAGGTCAAATCCCCTCAGGACCTGACCCAGCACGGCGAGAACTCGCTCCACCGCGGCTTCAAGCGCGGCGTCGCCGGCGCACGGATAGCGGTCCGTGGCCGCGTAAATCCCGGGATGGTCCCGCACCATCTTGCGCCAGGCATGGCCGACCGCGGCCACCGCATCGTTGCCGGAGAGCCCCACCGCAGCGTCGGCCAGCCTCTGGG
>JAKZWH010000160.1:0-3162 GCA_047515615.1 Acidimicrobiales bacterium
GTCGACTTCGTGTTCGACCTAATCGGGCGCCTTCGGGCCGAGGGCCGCACGATGCTGGTCGTCGAGCAGAACGCCACCCGGCTGCTGGAGGTGGCCGACCGGGCCTACGTGCTGCGCACCGGCGAGGTCGCGGCCGAGGGCACCGCGTCGGATCTGCTCGGCCGCGACGATCTCTTCGACACCTTCGTCGGCGGGTCCGCGCCGCGAGATCCATGATCGAACTGCTGCAGAACCTGATCGACGGTCTGGGCCGGGGCTCCATCTACGCTCTCCTCGCGCTGGGGATCGCGGTGATCTTCGGCGTGATGCACATGGTGAACTTTGCCCACGGCGAGCTCATCACCGTTAGTGCCTACATCGCCTTCGGGGTGGTCGTCACCGCCAGATGGGGCTGGTGGGCGGCGGCGCCGCTGATCTTCCTCGGAGCCATCGGCGCCTCCGTCGCCATCGAGTTCGTCGCGTTCCGGTGGGTCCGGGGCGCCTCGGACTTCACGATGCTGTTGACCTCGTTCGCGGTGCACTTCCTGGTGCAGGCCATCTTCGTGATGACCATGGGGGCTAGCGTGCGCAGCTTCCCCCGACCGGAGTGGGCCGACCGGGTCTGGGCGGTGGGAGACCTCAACATCCAGGTTGTGGACGTTGCCGTGATCGGTTCCACCGCGGCCACCCTCGCCGTCACCGTGTATCTGCTGCAGCGCACCATGTTCGGACTCGCGCTGCGAGCCGCGGCCGAGGACTTCGACGCGGCCCGGTTGATGGGCGTGCGCAGCAACAAGGTCATACGCCAGGCCTTCATCCTCGCCGGCGCCCTGGCCGGGATCGCGGCGATCTTCTTCCTGATGCGCACCGGGCAGGCCCGCCCCACGACTGGCCTCAGCCCGCTGCTCAAGGGCATCCTGGCTGCCATCATCGGCGGTCTGGGCCGGATGCCCGGCGCCGTGTACGGAGGGCTCCTGCTCGGCATCGCCGAGGTTCTGCTGCGATCGTGGCTGCCCGAGGACCTCGCCGGCATCACCGACGGCGTGGTCTTCGCGCTGATCGCGCTGTTCTTCATCTTCCGGCCCCAGGGGCTCGTGTCGGTGGCATCCGCGGAGCGGGTGTGATGCGGTACGGCGGCCCGAGAGGCCAATGATGCGGGACCTGCTGTCAAGCCGGGCCGGCTCGCAGGTCGTCGGCTCGGCCGTGCTGTTCGCGGTGCTGGTTCTGGGGGGGCTGCTCTACGCCTCGGGCGGTCCCCCGACGCGAGACCTCCTGGTCACCCAGATGCTGATCAACTCCATCATGGTGATCGGCCTGCAGATTTACATCGGAAACACGGGCGTGCTGTCGTTCGGCCACATGGGGTTCGCGGCCATCAGCGGCTACGCGTTCGCCCTGCTGGCCACCTCGGTCAAGAGCAAGGAGCGGATCGTCCCCGACGTGCCGCTCGGGCTCGAGGACGTGTCGCTCAATCCGGTTGCGGCCGCGGTCGCAGCCGTGGCCATCACCGCCGTCGTGGGGCTGGTCGTCGGTTTGGGTCTCAGCCGTTCGGGGGCGAGGTCCGGCGCGGTGGCCGCCACGGTCATCACTCTCGCCCTGCTGTTCATGGTCCACGAGGTGGGCGGCGCCTATGCCGACCTGACCGGGGGCCGCAACGGCGTCCGCTTCGCGGTGGGCCGCGGACTCGACGGCCGCGGCTGGGTCTATCTGGCTTTGATCGCGTCGATCCTTGCGGCGCGGCTCTTCAAGGGCAGCCGCATCGGGCGCATGGCCCAAGCAGCCCGCGAGGACGACCTCGCGGCCCGGGCGATGGGCATCAACCCGACGCGGGGCCAGATGGCCGCGCTGGTCCTCTCGGTGGCCGTCGTGTCGGTGGCCGCCTCGCTGCGGGTGTTCCAGCTCGGCACGGTGGCGCCCTCCACCTTCTTCTTCGACTACACGCTGCTAACGCTGGTGATGCTGATCGTCGGCGGGCGCAACAGCATCGCCGGCTCGGTGCTCGGGGTGGCTCTGATTACCATGGTCAACGAGACCACCCGCCATCTAGCTAACACCGAGATCGATGGCGGCCCGCTGGATCTGCTCGACATCGTGCTGCGGCCCGGCCTCACCGACATCGTGCTGGGCGGGTCGATGCTCGGCTTCATGATCTTCAGAGCCAGGGGGCTGATCGAGGACTGGGAGGTCGACGACTGGCTTCGGCGCCGCTTCGGCCGAGCCGAGCCTGAGCCCGCATGCCTGCAGCCGGCACCGACCCCTGAGCCGGCCGAGTTGAGCGTGGTCGGTGTGACAGCCGATTTCGGGGGCTTCCGGGCCTTGGAGCGTGCCGGCCTGGAGGCATCGAACCGGGAGGTAGTGGGCCTCATTGGCCCCAACGGGGCCGGCAAGACGACCCTGCTCAATGTGGTGACCGGCCTGGTGGAGGCGACCGAAGGTTCGGCGGCTCTCACCGAGCAGACCTCCGCAGGGCCTGTGACCTGCCCAGTCGCTGGTGCTGAACCCTTTGAGATTGCCAGGGCGGGACTGGCTCGCACGTTCCAGAACCTGCGCCTGTTTCCGGCTCTGACCGTGCGCGAGAACGTCAACATCGCCTCGCTGGTGGCGTCCCGGCATCGTCCGGGCGGCGACCCCCCAGACGTCGCTCAGCTTCTAGGGCATGCCGGGCTGTGGGAGTTGCGCGACCGGCGGGCCCGCGAGCTCGACTACGGCAGCGCTCGCCGGCTGGAGCTGGTGCGCGCCGCCGCGCTGTCGCCCACCTTCATCCTGCTCGACGAGCCCACCAGCGGCATGAGCAACGTCGAGTCGGTGGCGATGATCGACGAGGTGCGCGCCCTCGCCGCTGCGGTGGGCGCAGGCGTGGTGGTGATCGACCACGACCTGGCCTTCATCACCGGCGTGTGCGACCGCATCTACTGCCTCGACCAGGGCCGTGTCATCGCAACCGGCACCCCGGCTGAGATCCAGGCCGACGCCGTGGTGCAGGCTGCCTATCTGGGCACGGCCGCCCCCGCCCGTATTTGACACCGCCGTGGGAACCGCTGGCCCGCCGCCAAGATCGCACACCGTCACGGGACGCTGGGAGGCCATGAGCCATGAGCCATGACTGAGTATCGACGCATCCTGCTCGACGGGTATCCGGCGCTGGTCGAACGGCACGGTGAGAGGCTGGTGGCCCGCGACGGG
>JAKZWH010000161.1:0-6112 GCA_047515615.1 Acidimicrobiales bacterium
ATCACCGCTTCGAAGCCGTACTGCTGGATGGCCCACACCGCGTGCTCCCGCGACGAGCCGGTGCCGAAGTTGGTCCCGGCCAGCAGGATGGACGCCCCCGCATAGCGCTCGTCGTTCAGCACGAAGTCGCGGCTGTCGCGCCACTCCGAGAACAGGCCCTTCTCGAAGCCGGTGCGCGACACCTGCTTGAGCCAGTCCGACGGGATGATCTGGTCGGTGTCCACGTCGCTGCGGTCCAGCGGCACCGCGGTGCCGGTCACTACCCGTGTCGCCTTCATGGCCGCGGCCTGCTTCCGGCCGCTCCAGCGCGTCGCCCAGTCATCCCAGATCCCCCGGTGCGGCGAAGTGCCCGGCGATGGCGGTTGCTGCCGCTACTGCGGGCGACACCAGGTGGGTGCGCCCGCCCCGGCCCTGGCGGCCCTCGAAGTTCCGGTTGGACGTGCTGGCGGCCCGCTCGCCGGGCGTCAGCTTGTCGGGGTTCATGGCCAGGCACATGGAGCATCCCGGCTCCCGCCAGTCGAATCCGGCCGACCGGAAGATCTCCGGCAGGCCTTCGGCCTCGGCCTGGGCCTTGACCTTGCCCGAGCCGGGCACCACCAGGGTGCGCACGCCGTCGGCCACCCGCCGGCCCTCGACCACCGACGCCGCGGCCCGCAGATCCTCGATGCGGCTGTTGGTGCACGATCCGATGAACACCGTGTCCACGGCTATGTCGCGCATGGGAGTGCCTTGAGCGAGTCCCATGTAGTCGAGAGCCCGGGCCGCGGCCTCTCGCCGGGCCGGATCGTCAAAGTTGTCGGGGTCGGGAACCTCACCCGCCAGCGGCACGGACTGGGCCGGGTTGGTGCCCCAGGTCACCATGGGGGCGATGTCGGCGCCATCGAGGGTTACCTCGGTGTCGAACGTGGCCGCGTCGTCAGTCCGCAGGGTGCGCCAGTCGGCCAGCGCCGCCTCCCGCAGGTCCCCCGACGGGGCCCGCTCGCGGTCGAGCAGATACTGGTAGGTCGTCTCGTCGGGGGCGATCAGCCCCGCCTTGGCGCCGGCCTCGATGGACATGTTGCACACCGTCATGCGGCCCTCCATCGAGAGCGCCTCGATGACCGGACCGCGGTACTCGATGATGCGCCCGACGCCTCCTGTGGTGCCGATGCGCCCGATGATGGCCAGGATCACGTCCTTGGCGGTGGCGTCGGTTCGCAGCGTGCCCTCCACGTTGACGGCCATGGTGCCCGGCCTCATCTGGGGCAGGGTCTGGGTGGCCAGCACGTGCTCCACCTCGCTGGTGCCGATGCCGAAGGCGATCGCGCCGAACGCGCCGTGGGTGGAGGTGTGGGAGTCGCCGCACACGATGGTCATGCCCGGCTGGGTCAGGCCCTGCTCGGGCCCTATCACATGGACGATTCCCTGCTTGGCGTGGCCCATAGGGAAGTTGGTGATTCCGAACTCGTCGGTGTTGCGGCGCAGGGTCTCGATCTGAGTGCGGCTCACCTCGTCGGCGATGGGCTTGTCGACGTGCTCGGTCGGGACATTGTGGTCCTCGGTGGCCACCGTCAGGTCCGGGCGGCGCACGCCCCGGCCCGACAGGCGCAGCCCGTCGAAGGCCTGCGGGGAGGTGACCTCGTGCACCAGGTGCAAGTCGATGTAGAGCAGGTCGGGCTCGCCGTCGCCGCCGCGGGCCACCGTGTGGCGGTCCCAGATCTTCTCGCTCAGTGTCTGCGGCGTTGTCACGGCTTCGATCCTACGGCCTCCAAGACGACGGTCAGCCGTCCCGGCCGGTGATCACCGCAGGCCGGGGATCGTCGGTCGCCGCGTCCCACACGATCAACGCCGCGGCCGCGCCCAGCAACAGCGCGCCCACGACCAGGGCCATCCGCGCCCATCGCAGCGTGCGGGGCCGGTCGCCGCCCATCGGCCGCTCAGGCGACCTCGACGACAGTGACTCGCTGGCGGCCTGCGGGCGAGTTGAACTCGACGGAGTCTCCCTCGGAGGTGCCGAGCAGCGCCTCGCCCATGGGAGATCCGGGAGAGACGACCATCAGGTCGCCCCGGCGCTCCTCGATCACTCCCACCAGGAGGCGCTCGGGCTCGTCGTCGCCGTCGTAGAGCACCGTCACCACCGATCCCAGGATCACGCCGACGTCTCCGTCAGAGCCGTCGATGATCGCAGCGTTGGCGAGGATCCTGCTCAGGTGCACGATCCGACCCTGCATCTTGCCCTGCTCCTCTTTGGCCGCGTGGTAGTCGCCGTTCTCGGACAGGTCGCCCAGCATGCGCGCGGCCTCGATCTTGTCGGCTATCTCGATTCGGCCCCGCGTGGTGAGATCCCGCAGTTCGGCGCTGAGCCGGTCGTGCGCGTCCTGCGAGATTTGATGGGCGTCGAGCATTGCGCCAATCTACCGCCCCAGCGGTATGCTGAGAGCCGTGGCGAACCTGCCCAGCATCGTAATTCCGTAGCGCGCGTCCATCGGC
This sequence comes from Acidimicrobiales bacterium, assembly GCA_047515615.1. Taxonomy (GTDB): domain Bacteria; phylum Actinomycetota; class Acidimicrobiia; order Acidimicrobiales; family Aldehydirespiratoraceae; genus Aldehydirespirator. The sequence goes on from JAKZWH010000161.1 coordinate 2,470, forward strand.
GCGCGCTCAGAACCGTCCACTCCGGTGGGCGGTTTCTTCGTTTCAAGACCAGTACGCAAACGACACCAACCAGCGAAGCGAGCAATCAGTCATGGCACATCGAGTGGGAGTCATAGGGGGCGACGGCATCGGCCCGGAGGTGGTGGCCGAGGGCTTGAAGGTAATCGCGGCCGCGGGCGTGCAACTCGACACGATCGACTACGACCTCGGCGGTGGACGGTACCTGCGCGACGGCACCGTGCTCGACGACGCCACCGTGGAGGAGTGGCGCGGCCTCGACGCTCTCTACGTGGGGGCAGTCGGCACTCCCGACGTTCCGCCCGGGATCATCGAGCGTGGCCTGCTGCTCAAGATGCGCTTCGAGCTCGACCTCTACATCAACCTGCGGCCCTTCAGCGCGCCGGGCCACGACTTTGTCGTGATCCGCGAGAACACCGAGGGCACCTACGCGGGCGAGGGCGGCTTCCTGAGGCGGGGCACGCTGCACGAGATCGCCACCCAGGGCTCGGTGAACACCCGCCACGGCGTGGAGCGAGCCGTGCGCTACGCCTTCGATCTGGCCGCGACCAGGCGCCAGCACGTGACGCTGGTCCACAAGACCAACGTGCTGACGTTCTCGGGCGACCTGTGGGATCGCACCTTCAACCAGGTCGCGGCCGAGTACCCCCACGTGGCGACGGCCTACAACCATGTAGACGCGGCGTGCATCTATTTCGTGGAGGACCCCGCCCGGTATGACGTGATCGTCACCGACAACCTCTTCGGCGACATCCTCACCGATCTCGGCGGCGCGGTGTCGGGCGGGATCGGTCGGGCCCCGACGGCCAACCTGCACCCCGGCCGGGTGTCCATGTTCGAGCCGGTCCACGGCTCGGCGCCCGACATTGTGGGCACGGGGCGGGCCAATCCCGTCGCGGCGGTGCTGTCGGGCGCGATGATGTTGGACCACCTCGGCGAGACCGAGGCCGCGGAACGCATCCGCAAGGCCTGCGACCGACCCGAGTCCCTCACCGGGACGACCAGCGAGATAGGCGACGCCATCGTGGCCCGCCTCGGCGACTAGCAGCCGCAGATCGAGACGGACACCCAGCAGAGTCATTCACGGAAGGCCAATCCGAATCATGCCCATCACGCCCACCAAGCACATCTGGATGAACGGCGAGCTTGTGCCGTGGGAGGACGCCAAGATCCACGTGCTGTCCCACTCGCTGCACTACGGCACCGGCGTGTTCGAGGGGATCCGGGCGTACGCGACCGACGACGGGCCGGCCGCGTTCCGCCTCACGGACCACATCCAGCGCCTCTACAACTCGGCCAAGATCCTCAACATGCCGATGCCCTACTCGGTGCCCGAGATAGTGGAGGCCTGCAAGCTCGTCGTGCGCGACAGCGGGCTGCCCGAGTGCTATGTGCGTCCCATCGCCTACTACGGCTACGGCGAGATAGGCCTCTCCACCGCCGCCTGCGTCACCGAGATCGCCATCGCGGTGTGGCCGTGGGGCGCGTACCTGGGCGACGACGCCCTCACCAAGGGCGTGCGCTTGAAGGTCTCGTCGTGGGCCCGCCACGACCACAACATCATGCCCCCCGCCTCCAAGACCACCGGCAACTACGCCAACTCCACGCTGGCCAAGATGGAGGCCCTGAGGGCCGGATACGACGAGGCCATCATGCTCAACCCGGCCGGGCTGGTGTCAGAGTGCAGCGGGGAGAACATCTTCGCGGGCGCCCCCGAGGTGCTGGTGACGCCGCCGCTGTCGTCGGGCGCGCTGCCCGGGATCACCCAGCACTCGGTGATCACCATCGCCCGCGACATAGGCATCGAGGTGGTGATCGGCGACCTGGCCCGCAGCGACCTGTACATCGCGCAGGAGATCTTCGTGTGCGGAACCGCGGCCGAGGTGAGCGCGGTCAACTCGGTGGACGACCGGGCCCTGGAGTGCCCCGGCCCCCGCACTCTGGCCATAGCGGAGGCCTACGCCGACGCGGTGCGGGGCCGCATCGACCGCTACAAGACCTGGAACGAGCACGTCCATGACTAGGCGGGGCGCGTTCGGGGCGGGGCGGTTGTGCCCATGAGTAGCGATCCAACGGCCCGACCCGCGGTGGAGATCTACGACACCACCCTGCGCGACGGCACCCAGCTTGAGGGCATCTCGCTCACCGTCGACGACAAGCTGCGCATCGCCGAGCAGCTTGACCGTCTCGGGGTGGCATGCATCGAGGGGGGCTGGCCCGGCGCCAACCCCAAGGACGACGAGTTCTTCGAGAGGGCTCGCACCGAGCTCGACCTGAAGGTCAGCGAGTTGGTCGCCTTCGGCTCCACCCGCCGGGCCAGGGGAAGGGTGGACTCCGACCAGGTGCTGGCCAACCTGGCCGCGGCGGGAACGTCGGCGGTTTGCATCGTCGGCAAGTGCTGTGACTACCACGTCACCGAGGCGCTGCAGACCAGCCTCGATGAGGGAGTGGCCATGGTGGCCGACTCGGTGGAGTTCCTGGTGTCCGCGGGCAAGCGGGTGCTCTTCGACGCCGAGCACTTCTTCGACGGCTATTGCAACAATCCCGAGTTCAGCCTGCGGGTGCTGGAGGCCGCGGCCTCCTCGGGCGCCTCGACGGTGGTGCTGTGCGACACCAACGGCGGCACCCTGCCCACCGACATCTCCGAGGCGGTGGCGGCCGTCGTGGCCTACGTGGATTGCGACGTCGGCATCCACCTGCACAACGACACCGGCTGCGGGGTGGCCAACGCGCTGGCCGCGGTGCGGGCCGGGGCGGTGCATGTGCAGGGCACCATCAACGGCTACGGCGAGCGGGTCGGCAACTGCGACCTGGTGCCGATCATTGCCAACCTCGAGCTGAAGATGGGCATGCAAGCTCTGCCCGAGGGCCGCCTGCGGTTGCTCACCTCAGTGTCACACCATGTGGCCGAACTGGTCAACCTGCCTTTGAACCCCCAGCAGCCCTACGTCGGCGCCAGCGCCTTCGCCCACAAGGCCGGGCTGCACGCCAGCGCCCTCAGCCGCCGATCCGACGCCTACGAGCACGTGCCGCCCGAGTTGGTCGGCAACGGAACCCGGGTTCTGGTGTCGGAGATGGCGGGGCGCTCCACGCTGGAGATGCGGGCTGCCGAGCTCGGTCTGGACATCGACGGCCGGGTGCTGGGCGACGTGATCGACACCCTCAAGCGGCTCGAGCATGCCGGGTACCACTTCGAGGCCGCCGACGCCTCCCTTGAGCTGCTGATGCGGGGCGCGGCCGGCTGGGAGCAGGACTACTTCAGGCTGGAGTCGTTCCGGGTGTCACTCGACCACCGCTCCGGCACGGGCGCCCGGGCCTGGAACGACGTCTCGGTCGAGGTCGACACCGAGGCCACCGTGAAGCTGTGGGTCGGCGGCGAGCGCCGTGTGGCCGTGGGGGAGGGCAACGGCCCGGTCAACGCTCTGGACACCGCGCTGCGCAACGCCCTGGCCGATCTCTACCCCGCGCTTGAGAACATCTCGCTCACCGACTTCAAGGTCCGGGTGCTCGACACCCAGAAGGGAACGGGCGCGGTCACCCGGGTGCTGATCGACTCCACCGACCGCCGCCGGGTGTGGACCACCATCGGCGTGTCGGAGAATGTCATCGAAGCGTCCTGGCAGGC
>JAKZWH010000162.1:0-3757 GCA_047515615.1 Acidimicrobiales bacterium
GGCATCGAGATGCTCTGGTCCGGTGCCGGCCAGGCGTCGAACAGCACCACGTGACCGGTGCTGGGACGAACGATCGCCGGGGTGGCCTGGCCGTCGCAGTCCCAGTCTCCCGTCTGCACGAAGTCGCCGGGCGCGCCGACGACGTAGCGGTGCCCGCCGTGTTCGAGAACCGCCCCTGTCTCCTGCCCGGCGGGGTCTTTCGGCCGTCCGCGGTCGGCGGAGTCCGCAGTCGGGGCCAGCGGCGAGCCGCTTGGGACCGAAATGGGGTTGACGCCGGCGCTTCCCCCGACCCGGTCCGGTCCGGTTCCGGAGCCGCGGTCGAGGATTCCGGGGACCATCGGCGCGGGGTATGCGGCGGGCCCCGCGGCCGCGGCTGCGTTCCCGCCGACTGCTGAACCCGCGTCTGCGGCTGTCACCGAGCCCGGCGGATCGGGTCCCGCGGCTGCGGTTGTGTCTGCGTCTGCGGCGGGACCCGCGTCTGCGGCTGTGTCCCGGGCCGCAGCTGTGACCGCGCCCGGCGGGTCCGATGCCTCGGCTGCTTCGGGCGCGGCGATGCTGCCCGCTTGGCTGTTGGGCCCGTCTGTGGGCTCGGTCCCATCGATGATCGTGGCTGGTGTGCTGACCGCCTGGTCGCCGCGGCTCCAGATGCCTACGGCCAGGGCCGCGGCGGATGCGGCCAGCAGAGCTCCAGCCGCCACGAGCGACCTGCGCCTGGACCGATTCTTGTGCCGTCCGCCGCTGCCGCTGCCACTGTCGCCGCCCGCGATCCGGATCGGCTCGGCGACGGTTGACCGCTTGGCTACGAGCAGGTCGAGCCTTCTGGCCAGCTCGCGGGCGCTGAGCATCCCGGCCCGGGTGGCGTCCGCCAGTGACGACAGCTTCGGAGTGAGAGGCCCTCCCTCGAGGCTGGGGTCGTGGCACAGGTCGGCGAGGGCGACTAGGTCGACATGGCGGTTGCTGAGGCTGGCCTCCGCGGCCAGCCTCAGCCCGCACAGCACGGGCCGGTCGCCCTCGCCGTGGAGCACGTGCGCCGTGCTGAGCTGGCAGTGGGCGATGCCCAGATCGTGGAGGTCGGCAACCACCGCCGCCAGCGCGGCCACTCCCGCGGCCCGCTCGGCCGGGTCGGTCAGAGGTCGGGTTGCCCAGGTGTCGGAGCTCACGAACTCGGTGTGCATGGCGCGGCCGCCGTCGGGCGTATCGACGATGTCGACGAATCGCACCACACCGGGATGGTCGAGGCTCTTGAGCATCTCGGCCTCTCGCTCGATGTCGCCGGCGCGCTCGGCCCGCACCTGCTTGACCGCAATCAGCCGGTCCGCGGACCGGCTGACCGTCACCGCCGCCACGGCTCGCTTACCGCGCTTCGGGCGGTGTCACAGGATGCTGGTAGGCCTGGCACCATGTACATGCCAACAAAATACATGAAACAGCTTGATAATGCAATATTTGGGCTGCGAGTCCTGCTCGGCGACCTGCCCGGCGGCGCTCGGCCGGTAGCCTTGGGCGATGGTCGGTCCACAGATCGTGGCTGTCGCGTCCGGGTCGCCGGCCGAGCGGGCGGGGCTTCGGCCCGGGGACGAGGTCGCGGCCATCGCCGGGGAGGCGCCCCGCGACGTGATCCGCTGGCAGCTGCTCAGCGACGGCGCAGAGGTTCAGTTGGAGGTGCAGCGGGCCGGAGACCGGTTCGCGGTGGTGGTGAACAAGCGCGAGGGCGAGCCGCTCGGCGCGGAGGTCGACGCGGCCGTGTTCGACGGCGTGCAGACCTGCGACAACCACTGCGAGTTCTGCTTCGTGCACCAGCTCCCGCGGGGGATGCGCCGGTCGCTGTACCTCAAGGACGACGACTACCGGCTGTCGTTCCTCTACGGGAACTTCACGACGCTCACCCGCTTCACCGAGCTGGACTTCGAGCGGGTGGTCACCGAGCGGCTGTCGCCGCTGTACGTGTCCATCCACTCCACCGACCCCGACGTGCGGGCCGCGATCCTCCAGAACCGGCGGGGCGCGGTGTCGCTGCGCTGGCTGCGCCTCCTGCTCGACGCGGGCATCGAGGTGCACGGGCAGGTCGTCGTGTGCCCCGGCGTGAACGACGGCGAGGTGCTGGACGACACGCTGGCCGGCGTGCTCGACCGCTTCGCAGAGCTGCGCACGCTGTGCGTGGTGCCCCTGGGGCTGTCGAGATACAACCGCCAGCCCAGGATGCGGTTGCACACCCCCTCCGAGGCGGGCGCGGTCGTTGACATCGTGGAGCTATGGCAGTCGGTGTTCCTGCGAGTGCTCGGGCGCCGCCTGGCGTTCGTCGCCGACGAGTACTACCTGATGTGCGGCCGCGGCTTCCCTGCCGCGGAGCACTACGAGGGCTTCGAGATGCACGAGGACGGCATCGGCATGGCCCGGGCCTTCGAGACCGAGTTCTTCAAGAACGGCCACCAGCCGACCCCGCCTAGGTCGGGCTTTTTCGCCTGGGTGGACGGCGCGCCCGCCGACGGGTACCGGGCGCCCCGCCAGGGCTCCGCGGCCGAGGTGGTGGCTCCGGGGCCGGAGGCCTCGCCGGTGGCGGTGTCGCTGGGGCAGCGCCGTCCCCGCCGGGACGGCGCCGTCGCGGTGCTCACCGGCACCCTGGGCGCGGCCGTCGTGTCGCCGCTGGTCGCGTCGCTGGGGCGCCGCGACGCGCGCGTGCTGCCGGTCGAGAACCGCTTCTTCGGCGGCAACATCGGTGTGACCGGCCTGATGGTGGGCGAGGACGTGGCCCGCGCCCTCCAGCCCGAGCCCGAGGGCGACCGCTACCTGCTGCCCGACGTGTGCCTCAGCCGGGGCCGCTTCCTCGACGGGATGGCCACGCAGGACCTTCCCCGCGAGGTGGAGGTGGTCGCCACCCACGGGCGGGCGCTGAGACTGGCGCTGGAGTCGCCATGAACCCGGTGGTGGCCGTGGTCGGCCGTCCCAACGTCGGCAAGTCGACGCTGGTGAACCGCATCCTCGGTCGCCGGGAGGCGATCGTGGAGAAGCACCCCGGCGTCACCCGCGACCGCAAGGCGGTGGACGCCGAGTGGCAGGGACGGCGCTTCACGCTGCTCGACACCGGCGGCTGGAGCACCAGCGGCGACGAGCTCGACGCCAAGGTCAGCGCCCAGGCGGAGCGGGCCGTGCGCGAGGCCGACGCGGTGCTGTTCGTGGTGGACGCCACGGTGGGAGTGACCTCAGACGACGAGCAGGTGGCCCGGGTGCTGTACTCCGCCGACGTGCCCGTGTTCGTGGTGGCCAACAAGGTCGACCACCCGAACCAGGCCGACTCGGTGTGGGAGCTGCTCGCGCTCGGTCTCGGCGACCCCCACCAGGTGAGCGCACTGCACGGCCGCGGCACCGGCGACCTGCTCGAGGAGGTCGTCGCCCGCCTCAATGGGGCAGGCGCCGGGTCGGGCCGCTCCGGCCCCCCGGCCGGGGACGGGCCGGAAGGAGTCGCGCCCGAGCAGCCCGGCCAGGGCCTGGCAGCCGCGGCTGCGGCCGCGTTCTCGGTGGTGCTGGTGGGCCGGCCCAACGCGGGCAAGTCGACGCTGTTCAACCGGCTGATAGGGGAGGAACGCGCCATCGTGCACGACGTTCCCGGCACCACGCGCGACGCCATCGACACCCTCATCGAGACGGACGAGGGACCGGTGCGGTTCATCGACACCGCCGGGATGCGCCGCCGCGCCCGCATCGACTCGGGCACGGAGTACTACTCGCTGGTCCGGGCGCTGCGGGCGGTGGACTCCGC
>JAKZWH010000163.1:0-6088 GCA_047515615.1 Acidimicrobiales bacterium
CGTCCGGACCGTCGGGCGGGGGTGACTCGCAGATCTCATCAACTGTGAGGATCGCGCCCAGCGACTCCCAGATCTGGCCTTCGTCTATCCAGTCCTGCACGTGTCCGTCCCACTGGAGGGCCCAGTCGTACAGGCCTTGGCAGTCCTCGGTCGGCCGGTGGGTGGCGTTGGACACCCGGTAGGAGTTGTCGGCGACCTCGTCCTCGAGGCCGCGCGAGACGGTGAGGAGATGGGCCTGAAGTCGGGATGGAGCCTGGGGGGCCTGGATCACCCTGCCGTCGGCTCCGACGACGGTCGGGTAGCCGGGTGTGACGCAGGCCACCGAGATCGCCGAGGTGGGGCTCACGGCCACGATCCACACTTCGTCCGGGTAGACGGCGGGCTCGGAGCGCCGGGCGCCGGCGGCGAGATAGGACTTCAGCACGTTGAGGGCGTCGGAGCGGGCTGGCTCCACTGAGGCGGTGGCCACGCAGAGTTGGGACAGGGCGCTCGGCTCGGCCAGGGCGCGGGAGAACTGGTGCTCGTAGCGCATGACCGTCAGCGCGGCCGCGGTGGCGAAGTCGCCCAGCACCGCGATGTCGGCCCCCAGCGTCGGCTCGGCGATGCCGTCGAGCTCCCAGGCTGTGCCGCAGGTCTCGGGCGGGAAGGCCCAGTCGAAGTCGGAGGTCCACACGGGCAGATGCTGGGCCCGCAGCCGTCCCAGGTCTGTGCTCGGGTCGGCGCCGGGGTCGAGCAACGCAGGCGGGCTGCCCTCGGAGGGCACTTGCACCACGGGGCGGTTGACGCCCCGGTCCTCATCCGAGCCGCCCTCGAACTGCAAGATGCGGTCGCCCGCCGTGGTCTCTCCGTCGGTGCTTGAGCCCCCCGCGCAGGCGGCCGCGGCCAACGCCATGACCAGTGCGAGCGCGATGTTCTTGCCGCGGCAGGGGGCACGTCCGCCGCCTACGGCGTGTCCAGGGCCCATGACCGGGGCGAGCGTGAAGTTCTTGCCGTGGCCGGCCCGAGTCATTGGCGGCGCGCCTGGGCCGGGCCGGTTGCCGTCTCCTCGCGTGGCGTCGGCTGGTTAGCGGGCCTGGGCGCCGAAGCGGACTGCGGCCTCCATGGAGTCGAACCGGCGCAGCACCTCGCCCTCCACGGCCCGCACCGCGGAGTCGTCGGGATGGCGGGGGCGGGGCAGGTTGACGGGGATGTCGTCGAACACCACGCCGCCGGGTCGCAGCATCACGATCCGGTCGGCCAACTCCACCGCCTCGGACACGTCGTGGGTAACGAACAGCGCCGTCTTGCGGGTGTGCAGCCACACCCTCTGCAGGTACTCGCGCAGCGACCGTCCGGTGAGGGCGTCCATGTGGCTGAAGGGCTCGTCCATTAGCAGGATGTCGGGGTTCACCAGGAACGCCCGGGCGATGCCGACCCGCTGCTGCATCCCGGCCGACAGCTGCGACGGGTACAGGTGGGCGACCTCGTTGAGCCCCACCATGGTCAGGTAGAACTCGGCCTCCCGCCGGGAGCGGTCCGACTTGCGGTCCTGCACGTACAGCATGTTGTTGAGCACGGTGCGCCACGGCAGCAGTCGGGGCTCCTGGAACACGTAGCCGACCTGGGCGGGCACGCCGTCCTGCACGGCCCGCACCGAGCCCGAGGTGGGCGTCTCCACCCCGGCCACGATGTTGAGCAGCGTGGTCTTGCCGCTGCCGGAGGGTCCGAGCACGGCCACGAACACGTTGCCGGTGACCGACATGTTCACCCCGCCGAGGGCCTGCACCCGGTGCGGGTAGGTGGTCGTCGGGGGGTAGATCTTGGTCAGGTTCTCTATCAGGACAGTCGCCATCTGGCCCTTCCTTGGTCTTTGCGGTCTTGGTGCTGCTCAGCGCGCCGGCGCGCCCGCGGGCGCGCTCACACGCCCCAGTTCTCGGCGAAGGTGAGCGTCGGCTGCTGGTTCCACTGGAACGCGTGGCGCTCGAGGCGTCTCAGCACGAGCCGGTCGAGCAGGGTGATCATTAGAACGAACAGGAACACCCAGCCCACGAAGCCGGGGTAGCGCAGGGCGTCGTACCAGAACCGGGCCCGCCAGCCGACCCCCGCAGTGGAGCCGAACCACTCCACGATGAGCAGGCTGTTCCATCCGGTGGTGAACGCCAGCCGCACGCCGGTGAAGGCGTTGGGGAGGGTCCCGCCCAGAAGCAGGTCGACTGTGCGGTTGCGGCGCGACACGTTGTACGACTTGGACATCTCGACCAGCGCGGGGTCGATGCTGCGCACGCCGGTGCTCAAGTTGATGGCCACGAACGGGATGGCGGTCAGCACCACCGCCACGATCGGCGCGGTGGAGGTGAGGCCGAACCACAGCGACGCCAGGAAGGCCCACACCACCGCGGGCAGCGCCAGCAGCACGAGCGTGGTGTCGTTGAGCAGCCCCCGGGCCCAGCCGGAGGTGCCGATCAGCAGGCCCAGCACCGCCCCTGCGGGGATCCCGATGGCCAGCCCGATGGCGTAGCGCTGCAGGCTGAGGCCCAGCGGAGCCCAGAACTCGCCGACGAGCATGCCGCCGTGGGAGCCGCCGGTGACCTCGGTCACCATGAACGACACGACCTTCTCGATGCTGGGGACCCGGTCGCTGACGACGGTGAGGTACTGCCAGACGGCGAGCAGGATCAAAAAGGCGATGAGCTGCACCACCCACGGCCGGCGCAGCACCCGGCGGGGCGCGGAGTAGGTGCGGTCGCCGGGCGGGCGGAGGTCACCGACGGGGAGGGTGGGGAGCTCCTGGAACCCGCTGGCGAACGTCATGGGGTCATTCGGCCTCGGCGGTGTGGGGGCGCCGCGCGGGGCCTGGGTCGTGGGGTCATTGGGCCTCTGCGGGGCTGGGGCTCTGTGGGCGACGTCAGTCATGGGTAATTCGGCCTCGGTGTTGGCGGGCGCTACGCGGTGCGTCCCTGTAGTCGGCGTTCGATCTGGCGGAAGACGAGGTTCTCGAAGATGAGCATCACGGCGATGAACAGCACCGTCCAGGCGATCATGCCGCGCACGTCGTAGCTCTCGAAGCTGCGGCGGATCTGGAAGCCCACCCCCTCGGAAGCGGCGAAGATCTCGGTGAGGAGCTCCATGCGCCATGCCACCGCGAAGGCCAGCCGGGCCCCGGCCAGCACCGATATGAGCGACGACGGGAGCAGGACCCCCAAGATGATCTGGGGCCGGGTGCGGCCGAACGACTCGCTCATCACGATGAGCCTGCGGTCCACTCCGGTGAGCCCCTGAGCGACGTTCATCATGATGTAGGGCGTCGCCACCAGCGCGGTGGTGATGACCGGCCCCAGCGACGACACGCCGAACACGACCAGGGTGAGAATGGCCAGGCTCACGATGGGCGTGCTCACCACAAGCTGGACGATGGTGCGAAGAAGGGTCCGCCACCAGGCGTTGTAGGCGATCAGCCAGCCGAGCCCCGTGCTGACCACGGCTGCGAGCAGGAACCCGCCCAGAACCCTCAGCAGGCTCGCTTGCATGTGGGTGCGGAAGTCCCGCTCGGTGATGAGCGTCCACGACTCGCTGGCCACGACATGGGGCTCTGGGAACTGCTGGGGATTGAAGATCAGCCGCGAGAACAGGTACCAGACGCCGATGAACGCGATCCAGCCGATCAGCACGCTGAATCGGAACACCCAGCGGCGCACAACCGCCCGGCGCATCTCGCGGGCGGAGAGCGCGGATATGGCGTCGGGCGTGACTGAGGGGACGGTCAACATGCTCTGTCCTCTTTAGGGAGCCATCGAGAAGGACAGGTCCAACTCGGGTTCGCGGGCATCGTCGGGAACCAGCCCGAGGCTCTGCATCCGGGCGAAGATACCGGTCTGCATTCTCGAATCCTCCTGCGTCAGATACACCGTTGGCAGCACCCAGTCGTGTGTTTTCACATAGCCGGTTATCCACGCGATGTCCTCGTCGGACTGCACCGAGAGGAGGTGCGGATAGTCGGCGACGAGCTGCTCCTTCTGTGACGCCCAGTTCTGCAGCCCCACTTCCCACAGCCCCAGCAGGGCCTCGACCGCGTCGCGGTTCTGGGCCAGCCATTGCTTGTCCACGATTAGGGCGTCCGCGACGGGCAGTGCCCCGGGTTCTCCCATCACGTCGCCGGCGTAGATCTCTGCCGCCGACTTGCCGCCGTACAGCGGGCGCAGCCGGCCGTCGGCGAGGTCGGAGACGCTGAAGTCGGGCAGGCAGATGCACGCGTCGACGTCGCCTCGCATCACTAGGTCCGAGACGCTCGCGGACTCCACTACCACCAGGTCGAAGTCGGGGCTGTCGACCCGGAAATCCAGGTCGTGCAGGGCGTCGGCGATGATGCCCCACAGCAGCGCGGAGCCCAGGGTGTTGTCGACGGCGATTCTGGCCTCGATCAGGTCTTCGAGGGTCTCGGCCCTGGATGTGCGCTTCACGGCCAGGAAGCTGCGGTCGGTCGTGAACCGGCCGACTACGACGGGATCGCGGTCGGACTGTTCCACGAACTGCGGCACCTCGAGGGCGTTGATGACCACGACGTCGGCGTGGCCGCCGGCGAAGGCGGAGAACTGGTCGAAGGGGCTGCTGGCGTCGATGCGGATGTTGCGGGCGGCCTCCCACTCCGCCACGGTGCCCGAGTCCTTCAGCCATTCCCAGACGGGGTCCGGGGCCAGGGCCAGGCGGATGCGCACGGGCTCGGACTGCTGGTTTGGCGCGTCCTGCGCCGGCGCGTCCGCCGAGGGAACCACCGTGGTACTGCTGCCTCCGCCTCCGCAGGATGCCGCGATCACAGCCGCGGCCGCCAGGAGCGCTCCCAGAGTTCGCAGTGCGTGACGGTCGGCCATCGGGTTCTGATCCGCTACCCGGCGCTCGAGCCGACCGTGTTGGCCGGTGTGAGCCAGTCGGTGGTGGAGCGCATGCATCCCCAGAAATTGAGCACGCACTCGGGGTCGGCCTGCAGCACCCTGAAGCGCTCGGAGCCGTTGGGATCGCCAGGAGCGAATATGATCAGACCGCCGTACCCGGTGTCGTAATGCGTGCTCTTCAGCGCTTCCACGAATGTGTCCGCATTGATGTCGCCCTGCACCCTGGTCATGGCGCTGAAAGTCACGTCCAGGTAGTCGCAGATGGCGGTCATGAGCGTCCAGGCGTCGGTGTGAAGCCTGTGGGCGAACGGGGATGCTGTCGAGGCGGTGTTGCGCAGGGTGATGCATCCCTGGTCGAGTGGGGGGACCTCGTCGCCGGCGGCTCTGCGGTTGCTGACCAGGACTAGGTTCTCGGCCTGTGCCTTCGGGACGTCGGCCAGCACGATGGTCGCGGGCTGGATGTCGTTGGCGATCCAGGTCGGGTACCAGTCGACGAGCTCGGCGGCCCGCATCATGCGCCGGACGTCGGTCCAGTCGGCGCTGGCCGCCACCGCGGTCACTCCGGCATCCTTGAAGCGGTTCGCGGCCTCTAGGTAGAACTGTTCTATCTGTCCGAACAGATCAGCCGCCTCGGGAGGCAGGGTGGCGAGGTTGCGCTGGGCCTCGGCGGCCTCGTCGTCGCTCAGACCGCCTTCGAGCAGGCGCACCCGCTTCTCCAAGAGCAGAAGCTGGAGGTCGCTGAACACCGTCGGCACGTCCGCGGCCGCGGCCAGGTTGAGCCCGAAGCTCGCAATGATCGCTTCGGGTTCCGAGATGTCCATCCCGGCGGTGGCGCTGCCGTGCAGCAGGCCAATGGGACTGTTCGCGTTGATCACTCGCGACGACAGCGCTACGTCCAGGCTGGCCGACAGCAGGTGTTCCACTGTGCCGTCGTCGAGGTAGACCCGGTCGCCGGTCTGCTCCAGGGCCGCCGACGAGGCGAAGGCGTACAGGCCGATGGTGGGGATCTGACCTCCGATGGTGGCGCATTGCACGACGGGGTCGGTGAGCCTCAGCGACATGTAGAAGATCGGCTTCTGCGTGAGCAGGTCGGTGCAGATCTGGGTGAAGCTGGCGACGGGGTCGGTCAGGCTGTACAGATGGGGTACGAACTTGACGCAGCGCCCGTTGATGCCGCCGTTGAAGTTCACCTCGTTCGTGTAGGCGTCGATGATGAGGCCGGG
>JAKZWH010000164.1:0-8372 GCA_047515615.1 Acidimicrobiales bacterium
CGCACCGGGTCACCCACGTGCGCAAGCTGTCGGCCCACGCCTCGAACGACGTGGACGGCCCGGTCGACCTGCTGTTCGTGGACGGCGCCCACCGTTTCGGCCCCGCCCGCAGCGACATCGTGCAGTGGGGCGACCGGGTGGACGACGGGGGCACGATGCTCGTGCATGACGCCTTCAGCTCCGTGGGGGTGACCCTGGCCCTGCTGTCGACTACGGCCGTCAGCAGCCGGTGGCGCTACGTGGACCGCATCGGGTCGCTGGCCACGTACCGCCGGGTCCACTTGGCGCCACGGGATCGCCTGGCCGACGCCGCCCGTCAGGCTGCCCAGCTGCCGTGGTTCGTGCGCAACCTCGCCATCAAGTGCCTGATAGTGGCCCGACTCGGCCCCCTCACCCGCCTGCTCGGCCACCGAGGCGGCTGGCCCTACTGAGCGGCTGGCCCTACTAACACGACTTGCGGCCATGAGAGTGTTGCTCGGCCCTTGCGGTCGCGAGAGTGCCGCTCGGTGGTTGCTTCCGTCAGCCGCGCCGATCCGGTGCCCGCGCTAAGCCGGGGTTAGGGTGCCGGAGTGGACGCGAGGCCTACCCGAGCCCCGGTCGATGCGGCCGGCGCAGCCCGCCGGCCGGCGAGTGAGGCCGACGTCCTGCGCTGGGCCGAGAGCCTGGCCGGGATTGCCCAGACCGGCCTGGGCTTCACCGAGAGCCGTTACGAGCAGGAGCGGTTCGAGGAGGTGCTCGCGGTCGCGGCCGACATCCGGGCCCACAGCGCTGTCGGAATCGACACCGAGCATCAAGTCGAGGAATGGCTCGACCGGGTGGGCTCGGGCGTGGCCGGATACGTCACGCCGAAGATCACCGTGGGTGCCATCGTCGGCGACGATCAGGGGCGGATACTGCTGGTTCAGCGGGCCGACTCGGGCTGGTGGCTGTATCCCACCGGATGGTCCGACGTGGGCTACTCGCCCTCGGAGGTGGCGGTCAAGGAGGTCCTCGAGGAGACCGGGATCCGCTGCGAGGTTCTGCGACCCATCGCCATCCTCGACGGCTTGCGCCGCGGCTTCACCCGGGTGCCGCTGGTGTCGATCGTGTTCCTCTGCAGCAGCCTCGGCGGCAAGCTGCAGGCCCACCCGCTGGAATGCATCGACGTGGGGTTCTTCGCCGAAACGGAACTGCCCGAGCGCACCGCTCGCCCCGAGCTGTGGGCCGCGCACGCCTTCAGAGCCATCCGCGGCGAGCCGGTGGACGTGCTGTTCGACCATCCCCGCGTCCCGCCATGGAGGGGCGAGAGCGGGGGCTAGCCGCTGTCGCGCAGGAACTGCTCGACCTCGGCCACCAGCTTGTCGGGGTCGTTGCTGAGGGGCGGCTTCGGGCGGGCCTGCTCCCGGTTGGCGTCCCAGGTCCGCTCGAGCCGGCCCACATACTCTGCGGTCTCCTCGTCCTCGGCCACGATCCTGGTGACCTCCCGCTCGTACGTCTGCGCCCGCTGCTCGAGGTCGAAGGTCGGAACGGGGGCCCTCATCACCGCGCACACCCGGTTCACCAGCGCCAGGGCGGCCTTGGGGGACGGCGCGGCCGGCATGTAGGACGGCACCGCCGACCAGAACGACGCGGTGGGATAGCCGGCCTCCAGGAAAGCCGACGACAGCACCCCGACGATGCCGGTGGGGCCCTCGTAGGTGGACGGCGTGAGGTCGAGCTCGGCCCGCAGCTCCTCGTCGTCGGCGGAGCCGTAAACCTCCACGTCGCGGCTGTGGGGCACCTCGGCCAGCAGTGCCCCCAGGGTCACAACCCGGGCCACGCCCAGCGCCCCGGCGAGGGCGATCAGCTGCTCGGCGAAGGTCCGCCACCGCAGCTGTGGCTCGGTGCCGATCAGCACCACCGCATCGATGCCGGGATCGGCCAGCCGCGCCGCCCGCACCTCGTTCATCGGCCAGGTGATCTCCCGGGCCTTGCTGTCGTCGAGGCGCACCATCGGCCGGGCCGCGGTGAAGTCGAAGAACGGCTCGGGGTCGATCTCCGCCACCGGCTCGCATCCCCAGCGACCCGCCAGATGGCACGCCGCGGTGGTGGCCGCGTCGCCTGCGTCGTTCCAGCCCTCGAAGGCGGCTATCAGGGTGGGGCCGTCGAGCCGGGGATCGGGCCCCGACCACCGAACGTTCGCTGGCTCAATCGACACGGGCGCCAACCATACCGCCGCCGAAGCGGTGCGGACCCGCGGGACGTCAGGCCAGTTCGGGGCGGTCTCGGAAGTACTCGAGAGCCTCCGGGTTGGCCATCGCCGCGGTGTTGGACACCGGCCGCCCGCTAATCACGTCGCGCACCGCGGCCTCGGTCATCTTGCCCGAGCGGGTGCGGGGTATGTCCTCCACCGCGGCGATCACCGCGGGCACGTGCCGTGGGGACAGCTCCGAGCGGATGCGGCCGCGGATGGTGTCGCGCAGCTCGTCGGTGAGCTCGTGCCCGGGGGCCATCCGCACAAACAGAACGATGCGAGTATCGGCTCCCCACCTCTGCCCGATCGCGATGCTCTCGGACACCTCGGGCAGCGTGTCCACCCGCCGGTAGATCTCCGCGGTGCCGATGCGCACCCCGCCGGGGTTGAGAGTGGCGTCGGATCGGCCCGAGATCACGAACCCCCCCGACGGGGTCCGCGACGCGAAGTCGCCGTGGTGCCAGACGCCGGCGATGCGCTCGAAGTAGGCGGCCCGGTAGCGGGCGTCGCCGGGGTCGTCCCAGAAGCGCAGCGGCATCGACGGGAACGGGCTGCGGCACACCAGCTCGCCCTCGGCGCCGGTGGGCTGAGGCTCGCCCGCGTCGTCCACCACGTCGATGTCGAGGCCCAGCGCGGGCCGTTGTATCTCTCCCCGGCGCACCGGTGCGGTCGGGTCGCCGGCCACCAGGCAGCCGCACAGGTCGGTGCCGCCCGAGATCGACGCCAGGTGCACGTCGGCCTTCACGTTGGCGTACACCCAGTCGAATCCCTCGGCCACCAGCGTCGAGCCGGTGGACGTGATGGTGCGCAGCGACGACAGGTCGTGGGTGGCCGCGGGGCGGATGCCGGCGTTTCGGCAGGCGTCGATGAACTTCGCGGAAGTGCCGAACAGCGTGATTTGAGCCTCGTCGATCAGGTCGAACAGCCGGTCGGCGCCGGGATGGGCGGGGGAGCCGTCGTACAGGACCGCCGCCGCCCCGCAGGAGAGCGTCGAGGCGAGCCAGTTCCACATCATCCAGCCGGTGGTGGTGTAGTAGAACACCCGGTCGCCGGGCTGGACATCGCAGTGGAGCCGGTGCTCGCACAGGTGCTTGACCAGCAGCCCCCCAGCCCGGTGCACGATGCACTTGGGCGGGCCGGTGGTTCCCGAGGAGTACAGCACGTACCAGGGGTGGTCGAAAGGAAGCGCCCGGAACGCGGCCGGGGTGGGACCCGCCCCGAACCTGGCGCCGTAGCCGTCGAGCCAGCCCGGCTCGACCAGCACGGTGCGGTTGAGCGAGGGCAGGCCGGCCGAAATGTCGCGCAGACGCTCGGTGCAGTCGTGGCGGCGGCCACCGTAGGGGTAGTCGGCGCAGGCGAACAGCACGGTCGGGGAGATCTGGCTGAAGCGGTCGAGCACCCCGGCGGTGCCGAAGTCCGGCGACGTGGAGCTGAACACCGCCCCGAGCCCGGCCGCGGCCAGCATGGCGGCGTAGGTCTCGGGGCGGTTCGGCATCCAGGCCGCCACCCGGTCGCCGGGCCCCACCCCGGCGTCGATGAGCAGCTGCTGCACCCGGCCGGTCATGTCGTGCAGTTCGGACCGGGTGAGCTGGGCCGCCTCGCCGTCCTCGCTGCGAAAGATGATCGCGACGTCGTCGGATGGGCGGCCGAGGAGGTTCTCGGCCACGTTCAAGCGGGCGTCGGGCAGGAACCGGGTGCGCCGCAGCCGCTCACCGGGGTCGGCACTCCGGTTTCCGTCGGGGGTCTCGACCAGCCGTTCGCCCCGGTCGCCGTGGACTTCGCACCAGTCCCAGATTGCGGCCCAGAACTCGCCGTTGCGCTCCACCGACCAGCGGTGCAAGCTCTGGAAGTCGGGCGCGTCAACGCCGCGGTTGTCCCGCAGCCAGCCTCTGAAGCTCGCCAGGTTGGATTCGGCGGACCGTTGCGGCGGGGGCGTCCACAGCGGCGCCGGTGAGGCACCGGTGCCGGTCACAGCGTGTATCGGTACACGTTGGACTCCCGCTGCTCGAAGCCCATCCGGGCGTACAGCCGGTTGGCGGCCTGCCGCGAGGGCCGCGACGTCAAGTCGGTGCTGCGGGCCCCCAGCTGCCGGGCCTTGTCGAGCGCGGCCTCGCTGAGTATCTCGCCCACCCGCCGGCCCCGCATCGCCTCGTCCACCACCACGTCCTCAATGCGGGTGCGCACGCCGGTGGGGATGCGGAAGGCCACGAGGGTGAGCGCACCGACAATGCGGTTGCCGTGTCGGGCCACGAACAGCGTGGTGGCGGGCGACGCCGCGATCTCTTCCAGCTCGGCTCGACCGGGAGGGGGGTTCGACGACGAGAGCTGCGGTATCAGCCGCTGCATGGCCTCGACAAGCTCGTCAGTTACAGAGCGGCACTCGGACACGTCGATGCCAGCAGCCGAGGCGCCTGTCCTGGCGTCTTCCGGACTGGTCACAAGAGCCGAGGATAACGGCGGCCCGCGGCGGCGCCGGATCGCATTGGGGTGGCTATCCCGCTCTGAGCGGCAAGAGTCCCGTGAAGTTCACGAGGCGGCTGCCAGGCGAGCCGCTCGGGCCCCGTGAGGCGCACGGACCGGCCGACCCCTGGCTCGCGCCGGCCCGCGTCCAGTCATCCAGGCACCAACCGGGCCACGGAGCCGTTGAGCGACAGCGTGTACAGCTCGCCGTGGGCGTCTTCCCCGAACGACGCCAGCGAGCCCCCAGGCACCTCGACGCCCAGGTCGCGGAACTCGACTTCGCCGGTGGAGATCTGCAGCGCCCACAGGCGCGATGTGCAGTAGTCGCCGAAGACGTAGGCGCCGTAGAGGTCCTCGATGGCCGTGCCCCGGTAGACGAATCCGCCGGTCACGCTGCAGCCGTCGTCCTGGCTGTACTCCCACACCGGGTCGGCGTGGCCGGGGGGCTCGTCGCCGGCGTAGGAGTGCAGGCCCTCGCGAAGGCGCCAGCCGAGATTGGCGCCGAGCCCGCCCCCGTTGGCCGCCAGCAGTACGGTCACCTCCTCGTAGCGGTCCTGGCCGACGTCCGCGATCCAGAGGTCACCGGTGGCCCGGTCGAACGAGAAGCGCCACGGGTTGCGCACGCCGGTGAGGAAGATCTCCAGACGGCCCGCCGGGCTCTGATCGTCGCCGGCGAAGGGATTGTCCGCCGGCACGGCGTACGGCTCGGTGCCGTCGGGTGTCGGCTCGATTCGCAGGACGGCCCCCAGCCACGTCGTGGGGTCCTGGCCGGCGTCGAGCGGGTCTCCCCCCGAGCCGCCGTCTCCGAATCCCACGTAGAGGAGCCCGTCGGGGCCGACGGCCAGATCCCCGCCGTTGTGGTTCCTGAAGGGCTGGGGCTGGAACAGGATCGTCCGCCGGCGGCCGCTCAGGCCGGTTCCGTCCCGCTCGAAGGCATCGACGCGGGTGTCACCTTCGAGGTCGGTGAAGTTGGCGAAGAGCCATCGGTCGGTCACCGCTATGCCGAGAAGGCCCCTCTCGCCGGCGGCCTCGGTTTCCGCGGTGATGTCCAGGATCGTCTCCACTGCCTCGCCGCGCTCCATGTCGACCCTCAGCACGCGGCCGGCCCGCTCCGCGATCCACACCAGGTCGTCGCCGGGGGCCACCGCCATGTCGATCGGCTCGTCGAGCGTGAGCACCTCCTGGGCGCCCACGTCGGCCGCGAACATGTTGCCGTCGGGACGTACGCCGCCGCGGACGGGGTCGGGGCCCGGATCCGACGACTCTCCTCGGCCGCTGGAAGGCTCGGGCGCCCCGGGGGCCTGCTCCCCCGGCGCCGACTCCCCGGCACCGGTGCCTTGCCGTGAGTCGGTGTCGCGGTCCGACTCCTCGAGCCCTGCGGGCGGCGGGTTCTCTGTATCGGTGCTGCCCGCCCCAAGCTCTTCGGGCACAGTGGAGGGAGGCGCGGTCGTGATGGCGGGCACGGTGGGCCTCGGCGCCGTCAGCGAGTCGTCGGGGGCGCAGGCAGCCACCACTCCGGTCGCGACTGCGGCGACCAGCAGGCGGCGAATCGACCTCGTCACCGGCACAGTCCCCCAGCTGGCTTGCCGCGGTCGTCGGCAGAACGGCTCACTCTCTGAGCGGGCGGATCAGGCCCTCCTGGACCACCGACACCACCAGCCGGCCGTCGCGGGTGAACACCCGGCCGGTGGCCAGGCCCCGGCCGCCGGTCGCAGCCGGGGTGTGCTGGTCGTACAGCAGCCACTCGTCAGCCCGGAACGGGCCGTGGAACCACATGGCGTGGTCGAGGCTGGCCAGCATGATGCTCGGGTCGGCGGCGCTGGTGCCGTGGGGTGCCAGCGTGGTGTCCAGCAGAGTCAGGTCGCTGGCGTAGGTGAGCAGGCAGGCGTGCAGCACGGGGTCGTCGCCGAGAGTGCCGTTGGCCCGCATCCAGACCCGCTGCGTGGGCGGCAGCGGGCCGGTGCGGTCGAGAGGGCTGGTGGTCACGTAGCGGATGTCCAGCGCCTGCACGCGGTCGGGTCGGGCCCGGGCCGGGTCGGCGGTCTCGATCCTCCTGGTGCGGGGCGGCAAGGTCTCGGGGTCGGGCACCTCCGGCATGGGCTCCAAGTGCTCGAAGCCGTCCTCGGCGACATGGAACGACGTCGCGAGTTGGAAGATGGCCCGGCCGTGCTGGATGGCGACCACGCGACGGGTCGTGAAAGACCGCCCGTCCCGTATGCGGTCCACGTCGTACAGCACCGGTGCCTTGGCGTCGCCGGCCCGCAGGAAGTAGGCGTGCAACGAGTGCACCGAGCCCCGCTCCACCGTGCGGGCCGCGGCCACCAGCGCCTGGCCGGCCACCTGGCCGCCGAAGATGCGCTGGCGGTCGTCGTCGGGCGAGCGGCCCCGGAAGACGTTGACCTCGATGGCCTCCAAGTCGAGCAGGGCCACCACGTTGTCGAGCGCGGTCTGCATTGACCCATGATGCCCCGCGACGGGAGCCTGCGGGCGCCCGGCCAGTGTTTGCCCGCAATAGCCTCAGAGGGCGTGACCGCTTCGCCGATGTCCACCATGCAGAGGCTGAGAGCCGAGCACGGGCTGACGGCGCTGCGCTACTGCGGCGTGTCGGTCGTGAATGTCACCGTGGGGCTCAGCGTGCTGGCGATCTGCCACGCGGTGCTCGGTTGGCCCGCGGTGGGAGCCAACCTGGCGGCCTGGATGGTCGGCACGGTTCCTGCGTACCTGCTGAGCCGGGCCTGGGTGTGGCAACGCAGCGGACCCCATCGCTGGGGCGGGGAGGTGCTCATGTTCTGGATCATGGCGCTGGTGGGCCTCGGACTGTCGTCGCTAACGGTTGCTGTCGTCGAGCACTTCACGCAGCGCACGCTTCTCGTTGTGGTCGGCAATCTCAGCGCCTACGGAACGGTGTGGGTGGCCAAGTACCTGTTCCTCGACCGGGTGATGTGGCCTCGCTCTGCGAAAGGCTGAGCGGATGCCGGCGATGCAGACTGTGCGCCCGGTCCAGCGCCACCGCGATCTCCGATGATGGAAGAGCGGTTGCGTCGCGCCGCTGAGGCGGCCCGGGGCTTCATGCCCGTCGAGGAGGGTCTGGCCCTCTACGAGGCCGCGGCCTCAGTCGGAGTGGACGGGCCGCTGCTGGAGGTGGGCAGCTACTGCGGCAAGTCGGCGGTGTACCTCGGTGCGGCGGCTCAACTGACCGGGCGGGTGCTGTTCTGCGTGGACCACCACCGCGGTTCCGAGGAGAACCAGCCCGGCTGGGAGCATCACGACCCGGAAGTGGTGGACGCCGAACTGGGTGTGATCGACACGTTGCCGTTCTTCCGCCGCACCATCCGCGACGCCGGGCTGGAGGAGGCGGTGGTGGCCGTGGTGGGCGACTCGCCGACGGTGGGGTCGCTGTGGGCCACCCCGCTGGCCCTGGTGTTCATCGACGGCGGCCACGGCTCCGGGCCGGCCCACCGCGACTACGAGGGGTGGTCACCCCATGTGGCGCCGGGAGGGCTGCTGGTTATCCACGACGTGTTCGAGGAGCCCGCCGACGGCGGACGCCCCCCCTACGAGATCTGGTGCCGGGCACTGGCGGACGGATGTTTCCGCGAGCAGGCCGCGGTCGGCTCCCTGCGAATCCTGAAGCGCATTGCGACTGACCTGGGTTGATGGGTAAGGGGCGTTGCGTGGAGGGCGTCCGCCGATCGCGCCG
>JAKZWH010000165.1:0-3756 GCA_047515615.1 Acidimicrobiales bacterium
GTGCAGCCCGGTTTGAGCTCGGCCACCACCCGGTGGTAGGCCTCGAACATCACCTCGAGCAGGTCGGCGTAGTCGGGCGGGGGCTTGGAGAACACCATCGGCTTGCCCGTCTGGGCCTCGTAGCCGTGGCCGTCGCGGGCCCCCACCTCCATCAGCAGCACATCGTCGGAGGTGATGGTGCGCCCGATGGGCCGGGGCCGCTGGAAGCCGCTGGTGGGGCTGCTCATCGACTCGCTGCCGGCCAGCACCATGCAGGGGATCTCGCCCCGCTCCTGCGCGATCGTAGTGTAGATGATGCGGAACAGGTCGTGCTCGGTCATGCCGGGGCGCAACTGCTCCATCACCGCCACCTGGGTGGCGTCGCCGATGCGGGCCGCCTCCTCCAAACAGGCGATCTCCTCGTCGGACAGCACCAGCCGCATCTTCCAGAACTCGTCGGAGTACTCCTCGAACACCAGGTCACCGAAGGCCTCTGTGAGCGCGACCCAGTGGTCTCGCGACACCGACAGGTACGGGGTGGGGTTGATGATGCCGACCCTTCCCCGCCGCAGGCCCAGCTCGTTGAGCCGGTCAACCAGAATGGTGCGGGTGTTGAGGGCGCCGCGCACGTCGGGGAATATCGAGCGGGTGACCCGGTCGGGCAGGCGGGCGTTGAGACCGAGGATGGCCAGCGTCGGCTCTCCCTCCGCGGGGAAGATCACGAAGCTGTCGAGCTCCATGGTGCCCATGTAGTTGCTGATCCAGCGGACGTTGGCCCAGCCCCGGTCCCACAGGTGGGCCGCGCCGGCCACCAGCAGGCAGTCGAGGTCGTGCTCGGCCATGAAGCCCCGCACCAGCGCGTGCCGACGGGCGAACTCCTCATCGGAGAACGTCGGCCAGTCGTACCAGTCGTGGTTGATCGGATGGGGATAGGTGATGGCCCTCGGTCCGAAGCGCGGGGCCGACATCACATCGGTCATGGGGTCTCCTCTCCAGGAGGCCTGTAGATCACGTGGCCTCCCTGTCATTGTGGTCAGTGGCGTTGCCGGGCAGGTCGACGAGCGCCAAGGCCGCTCCTCGCCGATGGTCGGCCGCGCCGAAGGTCTCAGACGGCTGCGGACCCACCCCGGCGATGGTGCAGCTCCCGAACAGATCGGTGTCGGAGGCCGCGCCGTCGGTGGCCACCGGATGGCCGCGCCGGGCCAGCTCAGAGCCGACGTTCGGGGGGAACCCCGGCTCCAGGAACAGCAGATCCTCGGCAGCGGGAAGCCGGGGCGTCCCCGACAGCCAGCGGGGGCCGTCGACCGCGGCCTGCGGGCCAGTGCCGTTGTCGATGATGTCGCGAAGCACCTGGAAGTTGGTCTGGACCTGGCCCCGGCCGCCCGGAGTGGCCCCCACCAGCCGCCGACTGCGGTGGACGACGTGGTAGCCGACCAGGGTGTGCAACGGCCGCCGGGACCGGGGCGGGCCCCCGGAGCGGCCGACCCGGGCGGGCTGCTTGGCCAGCCGGTCGTTCAGCACTATCCCGGTGCCCGGCACCACCACCCGGGAGCCGAACTCGTTGAAGAGGCTGTGGATGAACGTCACCATCAGGCCCCGGCCGTCGACCACCGACAGGCAGGTGGTGTCCGTGCCCCCCGCCGCAGCCGGCGCCGCCGGGGCGCCCGCCGGCGCCAGCACAGACCCGAGCTCATCGCTGATCCTCGAACACCAGCGGTTGAGCGAATCCTCGCTGAGCACCCCCACCACATCGGCCGCCTCCTGCCATCGGGGCAGCGCGGCGAGATCGGAAAAGGCGGCCTGCTTGCAGCGCACCATCAAGTCGATCCGGTCGGCCTCATCGTCGATGAGCCGGCCGTCCAGCTTCTCGTAGAGCAGCAGAAGCTGCAATAGCACCCAGCCCATCGATACCGGCGGCGTCACGGACACCTCCGCCGAGCCGTATCGGACGGTGATCGGCGTCTCGAACTCCGACGAGTGCTCGGCCATGTCGGCCGCGGCGAGCAGCCCGCCGAGCCGGTCCACGGTGCCGACGATCTCCCGCGCGATGCGGCCCTCGTAGAACGCCGACGGTCCGCCGGCCGCGATCTCGCGCAGGGTGCGGGCCAGCGAGGCCAGCCGGAATCCGTCGCCCTCCGCCGTCCCGCTGCCCTCGCAGAACTCCGAGACGAACGGGTCGTCACGGTCCACGCCGGCCCGGACCCCGTCCAGAGCCCTTGCGAAGGCGTGATCGAGGGCGAAGCCGTCATCAGCGAGAACAGCAGCCGGCTCGATGAGGGTTGGGAACGGCAGCGTGCCGTAGCGCTTCCACAGCCGCCACCAGGCGTCGACGAGGCCCGGAGTGGAAATGGACAGCGGCCCGAAGCGGGGCAGCGTGCCGCCGGGAATCGACGCTGTGGCCAAGGAGAGAGGCACGGCGCCGGCTCCGTTCAAGGCCTCGACCCGGCCGTCGGCGCTCGACACCAGAGCGAAGCCGTCGCCGCCGAGGCCGCACCACGGCAGCTCGCGCACGCATTGCACCGCGGACGCCGCGATGGCCGCGTCCACAGCGTTGCCTCCGTCCGACAGCACCGCCGCGCCTGTCTCGGCCGCCTCCCGGCAGCCCGCGCTCACCACCGCGCCGCGGGAGGATCCCGCGGCGATGCCGCCGCCCGTGTCCGGTGCCGGGGCGCCGAGGCCGGAGGCCCGTCGGTCAGACAACCGCGACCGCCTCGACCTCGATGAGCATCTCAGGGTTCTTGAGCCGGGCCACGAACACCGACGATCGGGCCGGCAGGGGTTCACCGAAATGCTTGACCCACTGCTCGTTGAGGGGACCCGTGGGGGTGCCCTCCTTGAGGTAGACGGTGGTCTTCACCACGTCGGCCATCGAAGCGCCCGCGGCAGCCAGGATGTTGCTGATGTTGCGCAGGGCCCAATCGGCCTGCTCGCCGATGTCGCCCATCTGACCGGTGACGCGGTTGCGCCCGGCCTGGCCCGCGGTGAACACCAGATTCCCGGCGCGGATGGCCTGGCTGAAGGGTCCGGTGGGGGTGGGTGCGCCGTCGGTGCTGACAGCGGTGCGGTCGGTCATGATGCTTGCTCCCGGCTAGTAGCGGACGGTTGGGGCGAGACCTGGACGGCGACAATGCTGCGCCAGTGGTGGCAGCGCACCGAATGCAGCCCGCCTGCCGGCCCCACCGGCTCCGGAAGCGGCTCGGCGGCGGCGCACTCCTCGGTGGCGTAGGTGCAGCGGGTGCGGTAACGGCATCCCGAGGGCGGGTCGAGGAGGCTCGGCAGCTCCCCCCGCACCAGGCGGCGGGCACTCTGGAGCCGGGCCGCGCTCTCGGCGTCGGCACGGGGCACAGCAGCGATCAGAGCCTGGGTGTAGGGATGGGCCGGCGTGGCAAACACTTCGGCCGAGGTGCCGGTCTCCACGATCTGACCGAGGTACATCACTGCCACCCGGTCACTGAGGTGGCGCACCACGGAGAGATCGTGGGCGATGAAGAGGATGGCGAGTTGCAGCTCGTCGCGCAGCTCGTCGAGCACGTTGATGATCTGGGCCTGGATCGACACATCCAGCGCCGACACCGGCTCATCGCAAACCAGCACCGCCGGGTCGGTGACGATGGCGCGAGCGATGCCGACCCGCTGCTGCTGCCCGCCGCTCAGCTCGCTGGGAAGGCGGTCGGCCACCGAGGATGGCAGCCCCACCAGGTCCATGGCGTCGGCCACGGCTCGGGCCCGGCCGGAGCGGTCGCCGATCTTGTGCACCCGCAGCGGCTCGCCGATGAG
>JAKZWH010000166.1:0-2695 GCA_047515615.1 Acidimicrobiales bacterium
GAGCCGGTGCCCGAGCCAGTCCAGCCCGAACCGGAGCCGGAGCCGGAGCCTGTGCCGGAGCCGGAGCCTGAAGCCGAAAGCAACGACGGTTCCCGGCCGGGTGAGGGTGTGAGGGTCGTCGCAGGTCGGGCCAACTGGAGCAGCGGCTATTTCCAGGCGGCGCTGTACAAGCAGCTGCTGGAGGAGCTCGGCTACGACGTGACTGATCCGGCCCGGTTCGAACTGGGGCCGAACATCGCCTACACCGCCATAGCCCTGGGCGACATGGACTACTGGCCCAACAGTTGGTACCCGGGCCACTACGCGTGGCACCTCGCTGAGCTGCCCGACGGGTCGCTGGTCGAGGACCACGTGACCATCGTCGGCGAGCAGCTGATCGCGGGCGGTCTTCAGGGCTTCCTGGTGACCAAGTCCTTCGCCGACACCTACGGCGTGTACACCATGGACGACCTCAATCGCAATACTCGGGCCCTCGCCGCGTTCGACGCCACCGATCCCGTGCCCGGCAACGGGAAGGCCGACATCTTCGGCTGTCCCGAGTTGTGGACCTGCGACAACATCATCGAAAACATGATTGCGTTCGGTGACTGGAACAACATTGAGCAGACCACGGCGGGCTACGACGCGATGTTCGCCCGGGCGGTCAACAGGGTGAACGAGAGCATCCCGATGGTGCTGTACACCTGGACCCCGACGACGTACATCACCCGGCTGCGTCCCGGCGACAACGTCTACTGGATGGGTGTCGAGAACATCCTGGACGACTCCAACCCGGCCAACCAGGTGGGCGGCGAGACCCACACCCAGCACAGCGCGGACGGCACCGGCGGCTTCGCGCCCATCAGCCCAGACCAGTGCCCGTCGGCTGCGAACCGGCCCGACGGCAAGTGCCCGATCGGCTGGGTCGCAGCCGATATCCTCGTAACGGCCAACACCGCGTTCCTGGAGACCAACCCGAGGGCCAGAGCGCTGTTCGAGGCCGTCAAGCTGACGATCTTCGACACGTCGCAGGCCAACGTGGAGCAGCACCTTGGCAACCGTCCCGACGACGTGGCCGCCCAGTGGATAGCGGACAACCGCGACCGGGTGGACACATGGCTCGCAGCCGCACGCGCCGCCGCCGGGTGATATTTGACCCCCGGACTCGACGCAGGCCGCAGCATCGCCGCGCAGTCCGAACTCGGGCCCTCCCTGCACCGGTTTCTTCGGTCGTTCACCATGGAGGATCTGGCCGCTCTGGGAATTCCGTCCGTGGCGCCCGCCGCCGAATCCTGGGCCGGATGGTCGACCGACGGAGTCGACTGGGAATGGCAAGACGCTGTTGACGTCTTCGGTACCTCATTCTCCCCTGACTTGGCGGTAGGGAGCGGCTTCCTGCTCGCCCACGTGAGCGGCGCCAGTCAGAAGCCATCCCGCTGGTTCATGGCCAAGATTCCGAGTGGCTAGAGGCGTTCAGCCGTCGAGGAGTTGCTTCACCTCGGCGACGGTCTCGATCTCGGTGGCGCGGTCGGGGCCGCAGGGTGTGAGGTTCAGCGTTGTGGCCCCGGCGTCCACGTACGGCTGAAGGAACCCGGCGATGTCGGCGGCGGTGCCGCACGGGGTGTAGCGCTCGAAGGGCTCGAAGCTCATCCGGTAGAAGTGCTCCATGGTCGCGGCCACGTGAGAGCGGCCTTCCTCGGGCGAGGCGCCCACTCCGAGCCAAAGTTGCAGTCCGTGCTGCCATTCGACGTCCCGCCCGGCTCCGGCCGATTCGGCCCTCCCGACGCCCTCGGCGAACCGGCGGGGCGAGCACCACGCGGCCAGCCAGCCGTCGCCGAGCCGGCCGGCCCGCTCTAGCGCGGCGTCGCTGCGGCCTCCGACCACCAGCGGCACCGCCGGCTCGGGCACCGGTCGGATCCTCCCTCCCCGGAACTCGAAGAACTCTCCGTCACCGTCGACGGTCCGACCCTCCAGCAGGGCCCGCACGATCTCCAGAGCGGCGTCGGTGCGGCGTCCCCGGGTGGCAGGATCGATGTCGCAGACCTCGACCTCGGCTCGGTCGTCGCCGCCCACGCCGACCCCCACCGTGAGCCGCCCGGGCGCGGCCTCGGCCAAGGAGGCGATCTGGCGGGCCGCCACCATCGGGTGGCGCAGGGCCAGCAGGTAGACGCCCACCTGCAGGCCGAGCCTCGGTTCGAGGCCGCTGAGTGCGGCCAGGGTGACGAGGCCATCCATGCCGCCGCCGTCTCGGAAGCTCACATGGTCGGCGGTAAACACATGGTCGATGCCCGCATCCGCGACGCGCCCTAGCAGGGCCCGCTGCTCGCTCGGCGGCAGCTCCCACAGGCCCCACGGGAGGCTCACACCGACCGCTACCACTTCACTCCCCGTCCACGGTGACCGCATCCACAGCAATCACACCCGTGACAACCTCGCGCCCGACGAACCCGTCCACCACGGCCCGACGCACGACGACCGTTGTCGGCGTGGTCACAGCGTGGTCGTGTCGGTTTGGAGGCCCATGCGCAGGCGGCCGGCCGTCTCCAGGGTGCGCGGCGCCACCATGGCGTGCTGGGCCGCCACTGCGGTGTCTCGGAAGCAGCGCTGGATCGGGCTGGTGCGGTACACCGCGGCCCCGCCCGCGGTCGTGAACATCGACGCGGCCACATCGGCCGCCGTCTGGGTGGCGTGGGTGGCCGCGAGGCGGATCAGGCGC
>JAKZWH010000167.1:0-3006 GCA_047515615.1 Acidimicrobiales bacterium
GGCTGCGACCCAGCGGCGCGCGCTCGGGCGATACCGTGGCGACGATGGTCCCTTCCGAAGAGTCATTGCGAGCCTTCGGCGACCGCTACCGGCTGCTGGAGTTGGTCGGCGAGGGGTCGAGCGCCCGGGTCTACCTGGCCGAGGATCTCGCGCTGCACCGGCGTGTCGCCCTCAAGATCGTGAGGGCGGAGACAGCCGATGACGAGAGCTTCCGGGAGTGCTTTGCCGGGGAGATGCGGGCGACTTCGGCGCTGAACCATCCCCGTGTCCTGCCCGTGCACGATTGGGGCCTGGACCCTCAGCCCTACATCGTCACCGAGTATCTCGCCGGAGGAAGCCTGGCCGCGCTCCTGAGCGCCGGGCATCGCCTCACGCCGTCGCAAGCGCTCGTGGTTGGCTTGGAGGTGGCCAGGGCCCTGGTGAACATCCACGTCGGCGGCCGGGCCCACCTGGGCCTCATGCCCACCAGCATCCTCTTCGACTCCGTCGCCCGCCCCTACGTCTCCGACCTCGGGCTGTCCGCCGCTCTGGCCGCGACCGCGTCACACCCGGCCGACACCGGGGACGCAGACGCTCTGGAGGGCGTCGAGGTCATTGCCGAACGTGCCGACGAGGCGCATTCCGAGAGCGGGGACGGGGCCGGCACCAACGAACCGGTGGCGCCGGCGGACCGCTCGAACGAGCAGGGATCGGTTCCTCGGAGCTACTCAAGGCTCGAGCAGGCCCAGGACGTCTATGACTTGGCGCTGGTGCTCCGCGAGGCCGTCACCGGCGTCAGGGTGCCGCCCTCGGGCGGCGACGACGCTTCCATGGTGTCCATGACGGCTCTCGGCCCCCTGCGGGCGGTGCTGGAGCGGGCCACTGCCGCCGATCCCGCCGAACGGCTGAGCGCCGACTCCCTAGCTGAGGAACTGCTCAGAGTCGCGGCGCTTCTCCCTCGTCCCGATGCGATCCCTCTCGCGGCCGAGCACAGGCCCCCTACGGCTTCGCCTGAAGCGCCCCTCGATCAAACCGACGACTTCAGGCAGGTCGGTCCTTCGGTGTCGGAGCGCTCGGCAGTTCCGCTCGACGACGCCCCCCGCCGCCGCTGGCCGGGCATAGTCCTGGCCGCGGTTCTTGTCCTCGGCGGCGCGGTCGCCGGGACCTGGGCCTTGTTCGTGAGCGGCTCCGACACCGTGGCGGTGCCCGATCTGGAAGGTCAGACGCGTACCGCCGCGGCGGCCGCGATCGCTGCGGCCGATCTGGGCTGGGAGGTCAACGAGATACTGGTGCGCGAGCCGGGCACCAGACGCGGTCAGGTGGTGCGCACGGAGCCCCCCGCGGGCGCCTCTCTCGGAGAGGGCGCCTCTCTGGACGTGTTCGTGTCGCTGGGAGCGCCTCTGATACCGGTTTCCGACCTGGGCTTCCTCTACGGGATGACGGTGTCGGACGCCACCGACGAGCTAGAGGCGCGGGGTCTGGCCGCAGGGGGCGAGACGCTCGTCAACGATGCTGTAGTCCCGCCCGGCCTGGTGGTTGGGCTCGACGTGGGCGAGGGCGTCTACGAGCTGAAGGTGGGCGCCGAGGTGGATCTGCTGGTGTCTGACGGCCTCTCCGAGGCCGGGTAGCGCTCGGGTATCCTGCCGAAGTGTCCGGTCGCATCAGCCGCGACGAGGCCGCCCACGTGGCCCGGCTGGCCCGCCTGCGCTTCAGCGACACCGAACTGGACGAGCTCGCGTCGCAGCTGTCCGCCGTGCTCGACCATGCGGCCGACGTGGAAGCGCTGGACGTGTCCGGCATCGAGCCCACCTCCCATCCGCAGCCGCTCACCGACGTGACCAGGGCCGACAAGGTGCGGCCGTCGCTGCCGCGAGACGAGGTCCTGGCGCAGGCGCCGTCGGTGGCCGAGCGCCAGTTCCGAGTGCCGCCCATTCTCGGCGAAGCGCCGTGACCGCTCTGGCCGTCGCGGCCGCGGTGTCCGCCGGAGAGCGCACGGCTCGCTCGGTGGTGGAGGACTGCCTGGATCGCATAGCCGAACGCGACGGCGAGATCGGGGCCTTCAACCTGGTGCTGGCCGAGGAGGCCCTCGCCGACGCCGACCGCATCGATGCCGCCGTTGCCCGGGGAGAGTCGGCGGGGCCCTTGGCGGGGGTGCCTGTGGCTCTCAAGGACAACCTCTGCACCCGGGGCATCCCCACCACCTGCTCTTCTCGGATGCTCGAGGGCTGGCGACCCCCCTATAGCGCCACCGTCGTGGAGCGACTGCGGGCTGCCGGCGCGGTCATCGTCGGCAAGACCAACCTCGACGAGTTCGCCATGGGCTCCTCCACCGAGAACTCCGCGTTCGGACCCACCCGCAACCCCCATGACACCAGCCGGGTGCCCGGCGGCTCCAGCGGCGGCTCGGCCGCGGCTGTGGCGGCCGGTTTCGCGCTCCTGGCCCTCGGCTCCGACACCGGCGGCTCCATCCGCCAGCCGGCCGCGCTGTGCGGGGTGGTGGGGATGAAGCCCACCTACGGGCGGGTGTCGCGCTACGGCCTGGTCGCCTTCGCGTCCTCGCTCGACCAGATCGGCCCGATCGGGGCCTCGGTGGCCGATGCAGCCGCCTGCTATGAGGCCATCGCCGGCCACGACCCCCTCGACTCCACCTCGATCGACCGCCCGCTCGATCCGGTCGCTGCGATGCTGGAGGACGGGGTCGAGGGTCTGAGGGTGGGTGTGCTCGCCGAGCTCTGCGGCGGCGGCCAGCGCGAGGAGGCTCAGGTCGCCGGCGGGCTCGAGGCCTCTATATCGGGCGTATCGGGCGGCGTGGAAGGTGTGGCCGACGACGTGCTGTCGAAGGTGGAGAGTGCCGCCAAGGCGCTGGAGGAGGCCGGCGCCGAGGTGAGGACGGTATCGGTGCCGTCGGCGGTGCTGGGCCTGTCGGCCTACTATCTGATCGCGCCGGCCGAGGCCTCCAGCAACCTGGCCCGGTATGACGGCGTGCGCTACGGGCTGCGGGTCGACGCGGCCAACGCTGCGGAGATG
>JAKZWH010000168.1:0-4062 GCA_047515615.1 Acidimicrobiales bacterium
CCGTTCGTCATGGACCTGGACCGGGGCCGCCGCTACGCCACGCTGGAGGACTTCTGCAACGTGGTGAAGCTCGCCTACGTGCTGCCGCAACTGCACCACAGCGGGGGCACGGTGTGCGAGCCGGTGGACGTGCCGGTGAACAAGCGCCACCTCGACATGGTGTACGCCCACGTGCGCTACAGCGACAAGCCGTTCATGGGCTCGGTGACCGCGGCCGATCGGGCCGCCGACTCCGTCGAGATGGCCCGCATCGCCTTCGGCGGCGACCTGGCCGACCGCACGGTGATGACATCGCTGATCAATGCCTCCTCTCCGATGCGCTGGGACGCCACCATGCTGGGCGCGGCCACCACCTACGCCCGGGCCAACCAGGCCTGCATCATCAGCCCGTTCATCCTGGCCGGGGCGATGTCGCCGGTGACGGTGGCCGGACTGGCCGCGCAGGCCCTGGCCGAGGCGCTGTCGGGCATGGCCTACCTGCAGTTGGTCCGCCCCGGGGCCCCGGTTGTGTTCGGCACGTTCGCGTCGTCGATGTCCATGGCCACCGGGGCACCCACCTTCGGCACGCCCGAAGCCGGCCAGGCCATCCACGTGATGGCGTCGCTGGCCCGCCGGGTGGGGGTGCCGTTCCGCTCCGGCGGGCAGTTCACGTCGTCGAAGCTGCCCGACGCGCAGGCTGCCTACGAGTCGGCCCACACCCTGCTGCCCACCATGCAGGCGGGGGTGAACTTCGTGCTGCACGCCGCGGGCTGGCAGGAGGGCGGCCTGTCCCTGGGCTACGAGAAGCTGATCTTGGACGCCGACCAGCTCGGCGCCATGGAGGTGTGGGCCCGGGGGGTCGACGTCAGCGACAACGGCCAGGCCATGGAGGCGTTCCGCACCAACGCTCACGGCGACCATTTCCTAGGCAACCCGCACACGCTGGCCAACTTCGAGAGCGCCTTCTGGCGGTCAGACATCTCCGACGCGGCCAGCTACGAGCAGTGGATCGAGGAGGGCTCGCTCTCGGCGGCCCAGCGAGCCAACGCCCGCTGGAAGCAGTTGTTGGCCGACTACGAGCCGCCCCCCATCGACGACGCGGTGCATGCCGAGCTGCTCGACTACATGGCTCGACGCAAGGCCGAGATGCCCGACGAGATCGGCTGATCGGAGGGGCCGCTCAGCTGGCTGCAGGCAAGTCGGCCAGATGGGGCCGGGCGGGAAGGCGAAGGCCTATTAGCTTGCCGGCGGCGTGCAGTTCGAAATGCCACACGTCGACGTCGTCGGGACTGGTCTCGCGCAGCGATGTCACCGCGTGCCAGATGGCCAGGCGGGCCGCATGCGCGGTCGCCTCCGGGGACTCAGCCGCACGCGACACCGCGGCGTACCCGGCGGAGATTCCTGCATAGACGTCAGCGTGGACCGACACAGACACAGCCGCCCACTCCGCCAAGGCTCTCAGCGCCCGGGGCCTCGACCGGTTGATCGGATCCTCGAACAACGCCTCGACCCAAGCGTGCCAAGCTGTCGAACCTCTACCCGCCATGCTTGCGCTCCCTTCAAATGCAACCCGGCGTGGCCTGCGGCAGCAATGCTAGTGGCAACCCCCTCATCCGCGACTGTCGACAGCGCAGTGGTGGCAGGCCACGGCCGCCTCCATCAACGCCGCTACCGCCGGCTGGCCCTGCGGGCCTCGCAGATCAGGTTCCTGTTGGCTGCAGACCTCCGTAGCGATCGGACAGCGGGGCGCGAAGCTGCATCCCGGTGCCGCACCCACCGGCACGGGTGGCGAGCCGGCAATGGGCGTGAGCCTGGTGGCGACCCTGTCCAGCCGGGGCACTGCGGCGAGCAGGCCGGCCGTGTAGGGGTGACTGGCCCGGTGGTACACGTCATGGACGTCGCCGCGCTCCACGCAGTGCCCGGCGTACATCACCATCACCCGGTCGGCCGCGCCTGCGACCACGCCGAGATCATGGCTGATGATCATCATGGCCCCCGACATGCGCTGCCTCACTTCGGACAGGACCTCCAGCACCTGGGCCTGCACGGTCGCGTCCAGAGCGGTGGTCGGCTCGTCTGCGATGAGCACGGCAGGGTCCAGCGCTATGGCCATGGCGATCATCACCCGCTGTCGCATCCCGCCCGACAGCTCGTGGGGATAGCGCCGGGCCCGCCGGTCGGCATCGGGGATGCCGACGCGCTCGAGCAGGTCGACAGACCGTAGGCGGGCCGCAGACTTGCTCAGCGGCCGGTGGGCTCTGAGCATCTCGGCGATCTGGTCGCCCACACGCTGCACGGGGTTCAACGCGGTCAGCGGATCCTGGAAGATCATCGCGATCTCCGCGCCTCGCACCTGCCGGCGGCGCAGCGCCGAGGCCGACAGCAGGTCCTCCCCTGCCAGTCGCACCTCGCCGGCCGCGATCCGGGCCCGGCCCGGCAGCAGGCCGAGGATCGACAGGGCCAGCATCGTCTTGCCGCACCCGGACTCGCCGACGACGGCCAGCACCTCGCCGCCGAACAGGTCGAGGCTGACGTCGTTGACCGCGACGATGGTGCCGTCGTCGGTGTCGATCTCGGTGCGAAGGTTCCGCACTGCCAGCAGCGGCGTGCCCGTGGTCTGCTGGCGGCCAACGGCGTTCGAAGCCCCGCCCTGATGCCTCATCGGTGGTCCTGGGTCGGATCGAGAGAGTCGCGCAGTCCATCGCCGATGAAGTTCACGCACAGCACGGTGACGACGATGGCCAGCCCCGGAGCCCATACCAGCCACGGCGCAGTGCTGACGAACCCCTCATTGCCGCCCAGCATGTTGCCCCATGTGGCCGTGCGGGTGGCATTGACGCCGAGGCCTAGGAAGCTGAGGGTCGACTCGGCCAGGATGGCTGCGGCCACGCTGAGCGACACCGCCACCATGATCTCGCCCGCGATGTTGGGCAGCAGGTGGCGCACGATGATCCTGCGATTGGGAACCCCCAGCGCCCTGGCTGCCTCCACGAACTCGCGCTCCTTGAGCGCCAACACCTTGCCCCGCACGATCCGGGCCGGGACCATCCAGGTGATGCCAGCCAGAACCACCACGACCTCCCAGACCCCGTCGCCGAGAATCCGCGCCGCGATGATCACGACCATCAGCCCAGGAAGCGCCAGCATGGTGTCAGCAAAGCGCATCAGCGCCGACTCGACCCATCGCCCGTAGTAGCCGGACACGAGTCCGACGAAGGTCCCCACCACTCCGCTGATCAACGCCACCGCCCCACCGACCAGCAGCGAGACCCGACCGCCGTAGAGGACCCGGCTGAGGTTGTCGCGCCCGAGCGTGTCGGTTCCCAACAGGAAGTCCCGGCCCGGCGGCTCGAGGATGCGGTCAAGGTGCTGCTCGGTCGCCCCGTGGGGCGCGATGACTCCGGCCAGCGCGGCGCACGCCACAAGAACGGCCAGTACCGCGGCCGACCAGACCGCGGTCCGGTGGCGTCGGAAGCGCCGCAGCACGGCGAGCCACTCCGGAGCCTGCGCATGGGCGGGTTCCTCACCGCCGAGGACGGCCGTCGCGCCGGTGCCGCGACGGGTCTCAGCCATGACGGATCCTCGGGTCGAGCACCGCGCAGAGAAGATCGGCGGCCAGGTTCATCACGAACACGGCAGCCGCGACGATCATCACGGTGGCCAGCAACATCGGGTAGTCGCCGGAGGTGAGAGCGTCGAGAAAGAGCAGGCCCATTCCCGGGTACTGGAACACCCGCTCGGTGACGATGAGCCCGCCGACCAGCAGGCCCACATCGACGGCCGCCAGCGTGGTGACGGGTATCAGGGCGTTGCGGACGCCGTGGCGAACGACGACCGCGGGCTCGCCGAGACCCTTGGCCCGAGCCGTCCGGATGAAGTCTGATCCCATCACGTCCAGCATCGAAGCCCGCATGTAGCGGCTGTAGCCCGCCACAAGCTGCAGTGACAGCGCCATCACCGGCAGCACCAGGTGGCGGACCCGGTCGACGAGGTCGAAGCCCTGCTGGCCCGGCGAGTAGATGCCGGCGGTGGGCAGCAGCGGCGGACCCACTCCCAGCCAGTTGGCGAGATACAGGCCGAAGA
>JAKZWH010000169.1:0-4089 GCA_047515615.1 Acidimicrobiales bacterium
GAGACCTGTCGGAGGTGTGCGCCAACCACGGGTCGCTGCTCATCCTCGACGACGCCCACCTCGTGCTGGACCATCCCGAGACTCTGCACCCGCACTGCCGAGTGTTGAGAATGGGCACGCTGTCCAAAGCAGTCGGGACGCTCGGCGGCTACGTGACCGGACCCTCCACCTTCATGGATCTGCTCGTCAACATCGCCCGCTCCTACATCTTCACCACCGCGGCCACCCCGGCCGCGGCCGCCGCGGCCGCAGCCGCCATCGACGTGATCGA
Source organism: Acidimicrobiales bacterium (assembly GCA_047515615.1). Classification (GTDB taxonomy): domain Bacteria; phylum Actinomycetota; class Acidimicrobiia; order Acidimicrobiales; family Aldehydirespiratoraceae; genus Aldehydirespirator. The sequence continues at coordinate 272 of JAKZWH010000169.1, forward strand.
CTCCGATGAGGGCGACAAGCTGAGGAACCGGCTGCGGGCCAGCATCGACCGGATCCGGCCCAGCCACCCGAGCCCCATCATCCCGATAATCGTCGGCGCCGCGGACGAAGCCTTGGCCGCATCCGATGCGCTGGCCCGCCAGGGCATCCTGGTCCCTGCAATACGACCCCCAACCGTGCCGGCCGGAACGTCCAGGCTGAGGATCACGGTGTCGGCGGTCCACACCGACGCCGACCTCGACCGGCTCATTGAGGCTCTCCGCCAAGCAGGAATCGATGTCTGAACGGTCCGTCGTTCACCAAGACCGCCGACACGGCCGCGGCGTTGTCGTCTTCGTGACCGGCACCGGCACAGAGGTGGGCAAGACCTGGGTGAGCGCCGAACTGGCCCGACTCCTGCGACACCGAGGCCACACCGTCGCGGCCTGCAAGCCCCTCCAGTCCTACGACCCGGACGACAACAGCCCGACCGATGCGGCTGTCCTTGCCGCGGCCACCCGCCAGCACCCCGATGCTGTCTGCCCGCCCGAACGCACCTATCCGGTGCCGCTGGCTCCCCCCATGGCGGCCCGCAAGCTGGGGCGGGTCTGCCCTACCCTCGATGAGTTGGCCGACCACTGCCGCTTCGCCGCCACAACGGACGTGGGACTCGTGGAAGGCGTGGGCGGCCTCTATTCGCCGATGGCGTCGGACGGACACAACCTCGACCTGATCGAGCGGACGAAACCCGACCTTGTCGTCGTGGTGGCATCGGCCGCCCTAGGCGGCATCCACGACGCCATGGCCTGCACGCTGCCGTTGTCCGCCCACCGTCAGGCGATCTTCCTCAACCGGTTCGACCCCCGAGCCGAGGTCCACCTCCTCAACGTTCGCTGGCTGCGCGACACGGGCCTCGCAGTCGCGACCACCGTGCCCGAACTGGCCGGCATCGTCTCCGCAGTCGCGGGTTCAGTAGGACCCAGCGAGGCAACCGACACTGGCCCCCCGCCCGGAAGATGACCGCGCGAAACCCGGTACGCACCAGAGCCTGCGCAATACCCGGTGAGGCTTACGTTGCCGAACTAGGGATGGCCGATTCGGAGCAACAAGACGGGAATAGTCGCTTAGCCACCAGCGGGTTCTCTCATCAGCGACAAGCCTGAGACGAGGTTGCACCAAGCCTGTCGCACCCGGTCTCTACTATGGATGCCATGAACATCGCATACGACGCTGACAAGTTCGCCGAGATGGTGCTCCATGTCGCTGCGCGGCTCCAGGATGATCGTGCGGGCGGCGCCACGAAGCTCAACAAGATCCTATTCTTCGCCGAGTTCACGCACCTGCGGCGCCACAAGCACGTCATCTCCGGCTGCGAGTTCCAGAAGCTGCCCCACGGACCCGCACCTCGTCAGCTGCTTCCGGTGCGCCGGAGGCTGATCGAGTCCGGAGCGGCTGAGCTGGTCGAGGAGGACTTTCTCGGTAGGCCTCAGCACCGCCTGGTGTCTACCCGCGCCGCGAACCTTGCCGTGTTCACCGACGAGGAGATGCAAACCATCGAGGACGTGCTCACTCAGCTCGCAGGCATGACCGGCGCCCAGGTCAGCGAGCTGTCTCACCAAGAGCCGGGCTGGCGGCTAACCGAGGTCGGCGAGACCATCCCGTTCTCGACGGCCTTCCTCGACTTCCCGCAAATCCAGACTCCGACGAGCAAGCGACTGTCCAGGTCCGTTGAGGAGCGCTACGAGTTAGCTACCGCGGAGTGACACCCGAAATCCGGGTCAGCGAATTCGTTGCCAACAAGATCGCAGCAGCGTACGGCCCAGAGCGAACCACGACGGGACAACCGTCGGAGTGGGACTTCTGGTCGGGCCCGCTCGCCGCGGCGCTCATCGGGTTCCGGGACTTCGACAACCTGCTGTTTGACCGCCGCCCCGAGATTCGAACACTCCACCACATCGATCCGGTCTTCGGCGCGCTCGTCTTCGTCGGAGTGCTCATCAACCCGGAAGTGGTCGAGATCGCCGACTTCGAGGTTGATCCGGACTATTGGAAAATGATCGAACACGATCCCAACGACTGAAGACCCGACGACCTCCTCAACTAGGCGCGTCCACGACGGCGACTACCGCGCCCCGACAAGATCACCCTGGGCGACTACCTGCTGAAGCGGTGGCTGCCGTCGAAGCGGACCCGGCTCAAGCCCTCCACCGCCGGTACGCACCACTATCCGCACGAACCACAGGGCACACCTGGCCCTCCGGGAATGCCAGGGTGGTTCAACCAGTCATCCATTTCTGAGTGGGGGCGATTTCTTCAAGGTTTCGAGCACCTTCGCTGGCATTGAGACCGCCCCCGCAGAGACTTTGGAGGAAGTCCTCACCGAGGCCGGAGCCCAGTAGCCGAGACGCGGCAGCGCTAGATTCGTCAGTCATGGACACTGACACGCGCCACCTTCGTCAGCCCGTCGAAGCGGACATCTGGAGCGGATGTGGTGGCCGGCGGACTGCTTCGAGTTCGAGCGCGGCGGCGCCATCGTCACCACCCCGACCGCATTCGAGGCCCACGGAGTGTGGATAGCCGAATGCGACCTGCACGTCGTCTGTGCTGGCGGTGACCTCCGAGTTCACCAGGGCCGCCATGATGTGTTTGGTGCCGGCGACACCCGACGACCCGGCCGTGCCCGCCGACCTCGCCGCCTGGGAAGTGCTGGAGCGCTGGACCAAGCCGGTGCTGACCTTGTGGGCGCCCGGCGGTTCGGTGACCGAATGCGGTCCTTGGGGCGCAGTGTGCGCGTCCGCCAGCCGGTACTGACGTGATACGCCACATCCACTCGCTCGCCGAGTTCGACGCCCACCTGCGCCGCCACGGCACCCTCGCCGATGCGGTGGTGCAGGGGATCGACCTGCGCGGTCGCGCCGACGAGATGCGGGCGGCGGCCTGCCCAGGCGCTGCCTTCCTCGGCGCAGCGATGAGCGACGAGACGCTCCGCCACGTGCTCGCGAGCGGCGCGGTGGTGCTTCCACCCTTGCGAGACCTGCCCTTCAACCCCTACCGGCCTCGGCTCTACTCCCAGGCGGAGCTGACTCCTGAGATCGACCTCACCATCTACCGGTGGGCCAGCCGCCATCCGCGGGGGTCGCACCTGCCCGTCATGGACGCCCTGGCCCGGCGCCTGCACGACCACGCCATCGACGACGCCCTGCACGGCCACCTCGCGGCTCGCGAGGTAGTGGCCGTGATGGGCGGCCACACCCTGCAGCGCTGTGACGCCGGTTACCGCTCGGTAGCGGCGCTGGGACGGGAGCTGGCCCGGGCGGGTTGGCACGTGACCACCGGCGGCGGGCCCGGAGCAATGGAGGCCGCCAACCTCGGCGCATGGCTCTGCCCTTACACCGACGACGCCGCCGACACCGCTATCGCCCTGCTCGCCTGCGCCCCCGACTACCGCCGCGGCGAGCCCTACCGGGCCGCAGGACAGGCCGTGCTGGACACCTTCGGCGAGGGCGGGGAGTCGCTAGCCGTTCCCACCTGGTTCTACGGCCATGAGCCGACCAACCAGTTCGCCAGCCATATCGCCAAGTACTTCGCCAACTCGATCCGCGAGGACGGCCTGCTCGCCATCGCCACCCGCGGCGTGGTGTTCACACCCGGTTCGGCCGGAACCATCGGCGAGGTCTTCCTGGACGCCACCCAGAACCACTACGAGGTGTTCGGCGCGGTAAGCCCGATGGTCTTCCTAGGCCGCAGGTTCTTCACCGAGACGCTGCCCGCCGTCCCACTGCTGCGCCAGCTCGCAGGCGACCGCCGTTACGCGGCCATGATCGGCGTGGTCGACACCGC
>JAKZWH010000170.1:0-4660 GCA_047515615.1 Acidimicrobiales bacterium
GAATCGGCCCGAGCCCGAGCATCTGGCCACCGGATCGTTCATGTTCTACACCTCCGGCACCACCGGACGGCCCAAGGGGGTGCGTCGGGCGCTCGATCCCCGGCCGCCCGACGAGGCCGCGTCGACCGCGGGCCGGCTGCTGATGCTGTTCGGTACCAGGCCCCATGACGGCAACGTCCAGATCACCCAGGCGCCGCTGTATCACACCGCGGTCAACAACTGGACCACGATGTCGCTGCACATGGGCCACAGCGTGGTCCTCATGGACCGCTGGACCGCGGAGGGCGCGCTGGAGCGCATCGAGCGCTACCGGGTGACGAACTCGCACATGGTGCCCACGATGTTCAACCGGCTCCTGCAGCTCCCCGAGGAGGTGCGCTCCCGCTACGACGTGTCGTCGCTGCGATCGATGGTGCACGCCGCCGCACCGTGCCCGGTGGAGACCAAGCGCCGGATGATCGAGTGGTGGGGCGACTCCATCTGGGAGTACTACGCGGCCACCGAGGGCGGCGGGACCGCGGTGTCGGCCGCGGAGTGGATGCAGCGCCCCGGCACGGTGGGGAAGGCCTGGCCCGGCTGCGAGGTGATCGTGGTCGACGTCGACGGCAACGACCTGCCGCCGGGGGAGTCGGGCACCGTGTACATGAAGATGCCGGGAGCGGTGTTCGAGTACAAGGGCGACGAGGCCAAGACCGCGGCCAGCCGCCTGCGGGGCTTTTTCACCGTGGGTGATGTCGGATATATCGACTCCGACGGGTACCTGTTCCTCAACGACCGGGCCAACGACATGATCATCGTCGGCGGGGTGAACATATATCCCGCGGAGATCGAGGGAGAGCTGGTGCAGCATCCCGCGGTGGGCGACGCGGCCGTGTTCGGCGTGCCCAACCCCGACACCGGCGAGGAGATCAAGGCCGTGGTCGAGCTGCGCGAGGGCTGGGAGCCCGGCGACGCCACCACCGCGGCCATCCTGGAGTGGCTGCGGGACCGGATCGCTCGCCAGAAGCTGCCCCGGTCGGTCGACTACACCACCGAGATGCCTCGAGACCCCAACGGCAAGCTCTACAAGCGCAAGCTGCGCGACCCCTATTGGGAAGGCCGCGATCGGGCCATCTGACCCCGCCCGCCAGCCGACATCCGGCCACCGGAGGGTCCGTTCGGTGGTCTGGGGCGTGATACTTGGGGCATGACAGACGCCGCCAGCATCTCCGACGCCGAGGTCTCCAGGGCGCACCGCTCGCTCGGCCTGACCGCCGAGGTAGCCGACCCCGACGCCTACGCCAACACCGTCGAGCGCTTCCGGGACCGGCGCATCGCCCTGCCGACCTTCGCGGAGCTACGCGACCCGTCCACCATCCCGGCGGCGCGGTTGGCCGCTCTGGCCGGGGTTGACCGCAACGAGCCCGACGCCGCCAACCTGTTCCGGGTCCACTGGTTCGGACGCCTCGACGGCAGCGGCCCCCATGAGGTGCCCGACTACGTGGAGCTGCCTCCGGAGATGACCGGGGTGGACGCCCGCATCGTGGTGGCCCTGGGGAACCGCTTCCCCATGATCCGGGCCCACAAGGTGCTGGCCGCCTACGCGTGCTTGGCCCCGAGGCTGGTGACCGGCCATTTCGACCCCACCCGGCACCGGGCGGTGTGGCCCTCCACCGGCAACTACGCCCGGGGCGGTGTGGCCATCAGCCGGATCATGGACTGCCGGGGCGTGGCCGTGCTGCCTGCGGGCATGAGCAAGGCCCGCTTCGACTGGCTCGAGCAGTGGACGCTCGATCCGGCCGACGACATCGTGCGCACTCCCGGCACCGAGTCCAATGTCAAGGAGATCTATGACGCCTGCAACGAGATGGCCCTCGACGGTGGCAACGTGATCGTCAACCAGTTCTCGGAGTTCTCCAACCACCTGGGCCACTACAGCGTCACCGGTACCGCCTTGGAGCGGGTCTACGAGCATGTCGCCGCGGAGAGGCCGGGCTCGCGGCTGGCCGCCTTCGTGTCGGCGTCGGGCTCGGCCGGGACGTTGGGCGCAGGCGACTACCTCAAGGACCGCCACGGATGCCGGATCGTGGCCGCCGAGGCCCTGGAGTGCCCGACCCTGCTGGAGAACGGCTACGGCGAGCACAACATCCAGGGCATCGGCGACAAGCACGTCCCGCTGATCCACAACGTGATGAACACCGATGACATAGTGGCGGTCAGCGACGTGTGCACCGACTCGCTCGACGTGCTTTTCAACACCCCCGCCGGGCGGGACCACCTCGTGGACCGGGCCGGGCTTGACGCCGGCATGGTGGGGCTGCTCACACACATGGGCTACTCGTCGTCGTGCAACGCGCTGGCCGCCATCGCGGTGGCCAGGGCCCACGACATGGGCCGCGACGATGTGATCGTCACCGTGGCCACCGACGGCTCCGAGCTGTACGACGCCGAGCGGGAGGCCTACATAGGCCGCCACCACCGGGGCGGCTACGACGACGTGGCCGCAGCGTCGGCCTTCGGGCGGGGGCTGATCGACGGCGCAGGAGGCGAAGTGCGCCACCTGGTCTGCTCGGAGTCGGAACGGCGGCGGATCTTCAACCTCGGCTATTTCACCTGGGTGGAGCAGCAGGGCACCGCCTTCGAGGACTTCGTAGCCCGCCGACACCAGAGCTTCTGGGACGGCATGCGCCACTTCGTCGATGACTGGGACGAGCTGATCGTCGAGTTCAACGGCCAAACCGGCGCCCGCGGCGACGACGACTGAGCGGCCATGCCGCCGCTGCTCATCGCGCTGGATCGAACTTCCCGCAGTCACCCACAACCCATGTGGCAAAGTCACGGGCAGCTCGATCGGCTGGGGCACGGCGGCAGCCAGATAGGCAACGAATGAGTTCCACCTTCGAGCGATTCGCCCCCAGGCTGGAAGTGCACCGGCTCGTGGAGACCGGCGAAGTGCCAGCGGACAGGCTGGTGTCGGCCGTGCGCGAGCTCGACGCGGCCGTGGCGCAGGTGGAGGGTCACGGCTTCGAGCGCACGCTGTTCGGACCCTCGCCCGAGTTGGCTGATGCCGCCGGCATCGGCACCGCGGAGCTGTGGGTGAAGGACGAGATCGGCAACGTGTCGGGCTCGCACAAGGCCCGCCACCTGTTCGGGGTCGCCCTCGCCCACCGGCTGGCGGACGCGGACGCCGGGGCCGAGGCGCCCCCGTACGCCATCGCCAGCTGCGGCAACGCGGCGTTGGCCGCCGCGGTGGTGGCCCGGGCTGTTGGCCGGCGGATCGACGTGTTCGTGCCGACCTGGGCCAACGACGCAGTGGTGGCCCGCATCACCGAGCTCGGCGGGCGGGTGGTGCGCTGCGAGCGCGAGCCGGGCGTGCCCGGCGACCCGGCCCACCACGCCATGCTCGCTGCCATCGAGGCCGGGGCGGTGCCGTTCTCGTGCCAGGGGACCGAGACCCCGGCCACCATCGACGGCGGTCGGACGCTGGCCTGGGAGATGGTCGACTCCCTGGTCGAGCACGACGGCGGGCGGCCGGCCCGCCTCGACCGCTTGTTCGTGCAGGTCGGAGGGGGCGCGCTGGCCACCGCGGTGGTGACCGGCCTGGCCGCCGCGGTTGGGCGGGGCGATCTGGCTCGCATGCCCAGGGTCCACGCCGTGCAGCCAGAGGGCAACCATCCCCTGGTGAGGGCTTGGGACACGCTGGTGCTTGAGGTGCGGGCGCAGGAGCGCGCCGGCGGCGGGCGTGACCGGCAGTACTTCCTCGACCGGATTCTCTTCGCCCAAGCAGCCCCGCAGGGCACCATGGACAATCGGCTGCGCGCCAAGATTGCCGAGGAGATGGATCCGATGAGCGACGGTCGGCTGAGGGAGTTGGTGAGTCGGCTGCACTACGATCCCGAGCGCTACATGCGGGTGTGGGAGGAGGAACCGGTGTCGTACGCCTCGGGGATCCTCGACGACGTCACCTACGACTGGGTCGACATCATCGAAGCAATGCTGGCATCGGGGGGATGGCCCCTGGTCGCCTCCGAGGACGACTTCGCGCGGGCCCACCGGCTCGCCCACCGGCACACGGGCATCGAGGTGTGTCCCACTGGGGCGTCGGGCGTCGGCGGCCTGCTGGCGCTGACCGCGGCGAGCGACGGCTCCGGGACTGCGGGCGTGTCGCCCGGCGAGCGGGTGGCGGTGCTGTTCACCGGGCGAATGCGACCCGGCGACCCCAACCCGCTGGCCTCCGGGGCCTAGCCGGTCGGTGGCGGCGATGGAAGAGGACAGGCGAGACGCGGAGGAGGTGAGGCAGTCCCCGATCGATGACACGATCCGCGGGTCGCTCGCCCCCTATGTGGCTGAGCGGCACCGTCACACCATCGACGTGTTGGTGCTGACACTGCTGGCGGGACGCAAGATCGAGGCGTGGCTGTCGGAGACGGTAGCCGTCCGCCAGCTCGACACCTCCAGCTTCTCGGCCCTCGCCGCGCTGTGGCTGGCCGGCCGGCCGCACCGCATGAGCGCGGGCGAGCTGGCCCAGCGGATAGTGCAGACCTCGGGCGGGGTCACCAAGACGATGCAGCGCCTGGTCGACCGGGGACTGGTGCGCCGGGTGGCCGATCCCGACGACGGCCGCCGCAGCCTCCTGGAGCTGACCCCGGAAGGATTGACGCTGGCCCGCGAGACCCTGGTC
>JAKZWH010000171.1:0-4008 GCA_047515615.1 Acidimicrobiales bacterium
CCGGCACCGTCGCCAAGCCCCGCGACGCCCGGATCGGGTACCTGCCCCAGGATCTGGGCGAGGTCTCCGAGGGCACCGTTCGCCAGCAGGTGACGGCCGGCGCCGGCCATCTGGCTGAGCTCGGTCGAACCCTGGAGCAACTCGAGGGCCGCCTCGGCGGGCCCGGCGGCCGCCGGGACGAGTTGGTGGCCCGCTACGGCGAGGTTCAGGCGCAGTTCGAACAGCTCGGGGGGTACGCGCTGGAGGCGGAGGTGGCCAAGATCCTGGCCGGGCTCGGCTTCTCCGGTGCCGACGCCGACCGGTCCGTGGGCGAGCTGTCGGGCGGCTGGCGGATGCGGGTGGCGTTGGGGCGGCTGCTTCTGTCGGAGCCCGACATCCTGCTGCTCGACGAGCCCACCAACCACCTCGACGTCGACTCGGTGGCCTGGCTGGAGCGGCGCCTGTCGGACTGGCCGGGCGCGCTGCTGTTCGTCAGCCACGACCGCGACTTCATCGACGCGGTCGCCGACCGCATCGTCGAGCTCGCCTCGGGCGCGGCAATCGCCTACGAGGGCGGCTTTGCCGAGTTCGTGGTCGCCCGGGAGGAGCGCCTCGAGCGCCTGGAGGCGGCCGCGGCCCGCCAGACCCGGGAGGTGGCCCGCGTCGAGCGCTTCGTTGAGCGCTTCCGCTACAAGGCCACCAAGGCCCGCCAGGTCCAGAGCAGGATCAAGACTCTCGAGAAGCTGGAGAGGATACAGGCGCCGGGCCGCTCCGACGGAGCCGCCCGCTTCGCATTCACCGCCCCGCCCCGCTCCAGCCGAGTGGTGGCAGAGCTGCAAGCAGCGACCGTGGGCTATCCCGACGGCGACGGACCCGTGGTCTCCGAAGCCTCCTTCGCCGTCGAGCGAGGCCAGACCGTCGCCCTGGTCGGGCCCAACGGCGCGGGCAAGACGACGCTCCTGAAGCTGATACTGGGCGAGCTGTCGCCCACTTCGGGCACAGTCCGGGTGGGATCCAACGTGCGGGTGGCGGCCTTCGGCCAGCATCAGGCCGACGAGCTCGACACAACCAAGCGGGCGATTGAGGTCTTCTCAGCCGGCATCGACCCGGGGCGGAGGAACCTGCGCACCATCCTGGGCGCGTTCGGGTTCCGCGGCGATGACGCCGACCGCAGGGTGGCGGAGCTCTCCGGCGGGGAGCGAACCCGCCTGGTGCTGGCCCGGCTGATGGTCGAGCCTGTGAACCTGCTGGTGCTCGACGAGCCCACCAACCACCTCGACCTGCCCAGCTGCGACATCCTCGAGGACGCCCTGGCCGCCTATCCCGGCACTGTCCTGCTGGTCACGCACGACCGCCACCTCATCCGCTCGGTGTCCGACGCCCTCATCGAGGTGCGCCACGGGCGGGCGGTGTGGCACCTGGGAGCGGACGAGACGGTGCTGTACCCCGATCTTGCAGGCGGCTCTGCGGCGTCGGAGCCTCCCGGTGCGAGGTACGCGGCCGCGAGGGTCTCCGGCGAGGCAAGCAGCCCCAGCCATTCGGACGAGTCGAGCGTGCCGCGCTCCGCGGCGGCCGGCAGGGCCGAGCGTCGACGGGCCGGCGCCAAGTCCCGGGCCGCCACCAGCGGGCTGCGGAGGCGGGTGGCCGGACTGGAGCGGGCCTGGGCGGCAGCCGACGCCGAGGTGTCCGAGCTGCACCTCCGGCTAAGCGACCCCGCCATCTACGACCGGCCCGAGGAGGTCCACGCCCTGGCGTCGGCCCACCAGGAGGCCGCGGACCGGGCCGCCGCCCTGCTCGCGCAGTGGGAGTCCTCGCTGGCCGAGCTGGAGGCACTCGACTAACGACCGGTCTCAGAGCGGTAGGTGACACAGTCATCGCCGCGCAGCCTGCCCCACCGGTGTGACACGCGACGCGGCCGCGACGCGCTAGAACCCAGCGGGATGCTCCTCGCCGATCTCGTCGCCTGCGCCGACGAAGTGGCCGCCACGTCGTCGCGCACCGCCAAAATCGAGACCCTGGCCGAGCTGCTGGGCGGCGCGGACCGCGACGAGGCCGGCGTCGTGGCCGGGCTCATCGCCGGCGATCCCCGCCAGGGAGGCATTGGCGTGGGCTGGGCCACGGTGGCTGCGCTGCGAACAGCGTCGGCTGCGCAGCCGACGCTGTCGGTGGCCGATCTCGACGGCGTGCTCGACGCGGTCGCCGGCGCGTCCGGCGAGGGATCGACCCGGCGGCGCCTCGACCTCCTCGGCGGCTTCCTGGCCCGGACCACGGCCGCGGAGGCCGACTTCGTGAGGCGGCTGCTCGTGGGCGAGCTGCGCCAGGGGGCCAGCGAGGGCGTGGTGGTGGAGGCGGTCGCCCGGGCCGCCCGCGTTCCCGCGGCCTCGGTTCGGCGGGCCCTGATGCTGGTGGGCGACCTCGGCGAGACCGCCGCAGTAGCCCTCTCGCAGGGACGGCCCGGTCTAGAAGCGGTGGGTTTTCGGATCCTCCGGCCGATCAGGCCGATGCTGGCCTCCACCGCCGACGACGCCGCCTCGGCCGTCGCCGACATGGGCCGGTGCTCGGTCGAGTGGAAGCTCGACGGCGTCCGCATCCAGGCCCACCGGCGAGGCGACGAGGTGCGGATCTGGACCCGCAACCTCAACGAGGTCACCGGACGTCTTGGCGAAGTGGTCGAGGTGGTGCGCGCCCTGCCCGTCCACACTGCAGCCCTCGACGGGGAGGTGTTGGGACTGGCGGAGGATCTCTCGCCGGCCGCGTTCCAGGACACGATGGGACGCGTGGGCACCAGGCGAACCAGCGAGGCCGCGGCTGCCGCGGCGGGGCCCGTGCGCGTCGCGCCCGTGTTCTTCGACGTCTTGCACCTGGACGGGCGCGACCTGCTCGACGAGCCCCTGGAGGCCCGGCTGGAATGCCTGGGGAGGGCGGCCGCCGATCATCGCGTCCCCGGCGTCGTCACTGAAGACCCCGACGAGGCCCAGCGGGTGTTCGACGCCGCGGTGGCCGCCGGCCATGAGGGAGTGATGGTGAAGGCGGCCGGCGCCCCCTACGCCGCGGGCCGGCGTGGCAAGGCCTGGCGCAAGGTGAAGCCTGTCCGCCGGCTCGACCTGGTGGTGCTGGCGGTTGAGCCGGGAAGCGGGCGCCGTCGAGGCTGGCTGTCCAATATCCACCTAGGCGCCCGGGACCATGACGGAGGCTTCGTGATGGTGGGCAAGACGTTCAAGGGCATGACCGACGAGATGCTCCAGTGGCAGACCCGCCGATTCGAGGAGCTGGCCACCGACCGGACCGCGCATGTCGTGCATCTGCGACCCGAGCAGGTGGTGGAGATCGCCGTGGACGGCGTGCAGCGCTCAAGTCGCTACCCGGGCGGGGTGGCTCTTCGCTTTGCCCGGGTGCTGCGCTACCGCAGCGACAAGCCCGCCGCCGAGGCCGACACCATCGCGGCAGTCCGTGGCCTCAGAGGCCGAGCGGACGCGCCGTAGTTCACGGGCACTCCGCAAGGCGGTGAGCGAGGCCCCGGGCCAGAGCGGCCCGTGAACTCAGCGAACAAGAGCGGGAGTCAAGGCCCGAGCGGCCCGTGAGCGCAGCGAACAAGAGCGGGAGCCTTCTGCCGGGAGGGGCGGGGTCTATAGGCTCGCAGCCATGACCCGCACGACCAGCACCGAGCCCCTCACCACGACCCGCGCGTCCGGGGATCAGGCACCGACACGCGGAACTTCCACGGTCACCGAGCCAGACGTCCGGCCCGTGACCGACGACGGGGATCACGACCGCTTCGCCCACTACACCCGCCGGGCCGACGCCAACCGGGCCTACGTCCAGGGCACGCCGGTGCGGGCCCTCTGCGGCAAGGTGTGGGTCCCGAGCCGGGATCCGTCCCGGTACCCCGTGTGCCCGGAGTGCACCAAGATCCGGGAGCGTCTGCGCGGGCGGGCCTACAACTGAGCACCGCAGGGGCGCTTCGGGACGGGCCGACGGCCATGCGCACCCACCTCCAGGGCGCCTTCCTGCTGATCGTCTTGCTGCTCG
>JAKZWH010000172.1:0-7135 GCA_047515615.1 Acidimicrobiales bacterium
TCGCTGCTGCAGTCCAGAGATCTGTTCTGCGGCCTGGGTCGTCGCCCAGCTGACCGTCTTGACGTAGCTGTCCACCTCCTCAAAGTCGTAGCCGCGCATGCGCTCGCGAAATCGAACCTCGGTGCTGAGATCATTGAGAGCATTCATGCGGGCGATCATGCCATGGGCATGGTCGCGGTTGGTGGATGCCCCGTGCGGTCGCGGTGCCGGCGTCCCGGCCTGCTCCCCGACTCTCGGCCGGATTACCGGCAGATGATCTGCCGCAGGATGGTGATCCCGAAGATGACAACGACGGGAGAGAAGTCCAGCGCCATTCCTCCGAACCTCGCCGCGGGCAGTACCCGGCGCACCCGGTTCATTACCGGGTCGGTGACCGTGTAGAGGAAGCCGGCGACGGTGGCCATGGCCCCGTTGGGGTTGAGCGGGAACCAGCTCAGGAGCACGCGACCGAAGATCGCGAACAGGTACAGCTGTAGCAGCAGGCAGATGAACTGGATCACTCAGGTCTCGAGTTCAGCCGCGCTTGTTGCTGGCGGTCTCTCGCGACACCTCCACGTCGGCTGGGGTGAGCAGGTAGACTTGGTCGGCGACCCGGTCCATCTTGCCGCCTATGGCATAACAGAGGCCGCTCGAGAAGTCCACCAGCCGCCGCCGCAAATCCCGGTCGACCGCTTGAAGGTTGACGATCACCGGCTGACCCGACTTGAAGCGGTCTCCGATCTCTTGGGCGTCGTTGAAGGCATCGGGAGACACGGCATGGGGCTTCATGCTCCTGGCCGCCATCGAATGCACGACCCGCACCGGGCTACCGTAGGCCGGATCCCCCTCGCCCGCGCCTCCGTCGGGTGGCGTGAGCTGCACCGGCCGGACAGTCCGGCCCAGAACGGGGCTTCCGGGTGCCGAGCCTGACTCGACGGACACCCCTGGCTGCGCCCCAGTAGCCTCGGACGGAGACGGGTACCGGCCCGGCGCCGCGCTGTGAAACTGTGCGGGGCGGATCGGGTCGTCGTAGCTCGCATAGTGCTCGTCAGGCCCGAGCCCCAGATAGATCATCGCCTTCTTCAGCATCGATATCGTCGCTCCTTAAGAAAACTTTAGCGCGTCGCGACCCTCACCGATCTTCCGCCGACGCGTTCCATTGTGACACGCCCCGCAAATCCCGGCGGGGACGCTCCCCGAAGAGGCTCCGCCCGACTCGGACCATCGTCGCGCCCTCGGCCACGGCCACCTCGAGGTCGTCGGTCATGCCCATCGAGCAGTGCGGCAATCCGAGGGAGTCGACCAGCCGGCGCAGCTCCCTGAAACTGCTGCGAGCCTCCTCGGGGGGCCCTAGGGGGCCGATGCCCATCAGGCCGACCAGACGGAGTCCGGCGTCGGCGGCAGCCGAGGCCAGCAACTCGGTGTCGGCGAACGCGCAGCCCCCCTTGGACCCCTCACCCGAGATGTTCACCTGGATCATCACCTCCGACCCGGGGGCGCGCCGGCCGATCTCGCGGGCCAACTCGGCTCGGTCGACGGTCTGCCAGACGTCGACGAAGCCGGCCAGCACCTTGACCTTGTTCCGCTGCAGCCGGCCGACGAAGTGGACCCGGGGCCTCGGCAACGCCGAAACCTCGGCGATCTTGGCCACGCATTCCTGGGCGTAGTTCTCGCCGATGTCGCCGATGCCGCACGCGGCGGCCGCATCGATGGCCCACGCCCCGAGCGCCTTGGTGACCGCGATCACGGTGACGCCTTGGTCGCCGACGCCGGCGATTCGGGCCCGCAGGGCCTCGTAGCGCCCGGCGAGAGTGGCGGTGGCCGCCGCCGACGGCGCGCTCATCGCTTCTCCAGCCGGGCCGCAGTCGCCTGGCGGCTTCGGTCGCCGCGGGCCCTGTGGGAGAAGAAGCCGTCCCGGGCGGTGTCGAGTCCGAGATCCTCCACATCGCTGACGCCGGCCGCACCCAGCGCGCCGCGCACCGCGGCCCAGAGGTCAAGGGCCGGCGCGCCCCAGGAGGTGACCCCGGCCACGTCACAGCCGGCGGCCGCGGCCACCGACTCCAGATCGTCCGCGCCGAACTCATAGCTTGAGGGCCTGATGATCGGGCCGACCACGGCCCGAAGGTCCGCGGCGGGCGCGGCGCGGCGCACGCCGTCGACGACCCCGCCGATCACTCCGGCCACGATGCCGCGCCAGCCGGCGTGGGCCATGCCCAGCGCACCGTCGCCGACGACGACGACCGGGGCGCAGTCGGCGGTGTGGAGGGCGAGGACGGCCTCCGGCACGGCTGTGACTGCACCGTCGGCCACCGCCCCGGCGCAGCCGCCGGGCTCGGTGACGACCACGACGTCGGCGCCATGCACCTGCCTGAGCCAGGTCCATCGACCGCTCATGAGGGTCTGGCGCCGACGCTCGAGGGCCCCGCCGCGGCCGGGGCTGGCCTGGCCGCGGTAGCAGCGAAAGTCGCCATCGGAGATCTGCGAGCAGCGGACCCTGACCAACCATCCGTCTCCGGCCGCCACCAGCCGCTCGATCATGTGGCTACCGCCACCGGGCCGGGACCGGCGGCGCGGTCATCTCAGGAAGTCGGGCACATCGAACTCGTCGTTCAGGTCGAGGCCGCCATGAGCGTCCGAGTGCTCGGCCGTGGCGAACACGTCGGCGATCTGCATGTCCTCCTCGGCGGTCCCCGCGATCTGCCTGCGGTCCCGCCGGATGCGGCGCTCCCGCCCGGCGCCGCCGTAGATCTGCCGGTCGCTCTCGAACCCCGCGGCTATCACGGTGACCCGGACCTCGTCTCCGAAAGCGTCGTCGATCACGGTTCCGAAGATGATGTTGGCATCCTGGTGCGCGACCGAGTGCACCACTTCGGCCGCCTCGTTCACCTCCATCAGGCCCAGGCTCGACGAGCCCGAGATGTTGAGCAGGATGCCCTGGGAGCGATCGATGGAGGACTCGAGGAGCGGGCTGGAGATCGCGCCGCGGGCCGCGGCCACGGCCCGCCCCTCCCCGCTGGCGGACCCGACGCCCATGAGGGCGCTGCCGGCATCGGTCAGCACAGTGCGCACGTCGGCAAAGTCGACATTGATCAGCCCCGGCGTGGTGATGAGGTTGGTGATTCCGCCGACGCCCTGCATCAGCACTTCGTCGGCCATGCGGAAGGCGTTGAGCATCGAGGTCTTCTCGTCGGCGATGGCTATGAGCCGGTCGTTGGGGATGACGATCAGGGTGTCGACCTTCTCCTTGAGGCGCTGGATCCCCTCCTCGGCCTGCACGGAGCGCCGCGACCCCTCGAAGCTGAAGGGCCTGGTGACCACTCCTATCGTGAGCGCGCCCGAACTCTTGGCCACCTCGGCCACCACCGGGGCGGCACCGGTGCCGGTGCCCCCGCCCTTGCCCGCAGTGATGAACACCATGTCGGATCCGTTGAGGGCCTCGCGGATCTCGTCGATGTGCTCCTCGGCCGCCTGTCTCCCGATCTCGGGATCGCTGCCGGCACCCAGGCCGCGGGTCAGGTTCCGGCCGATGTCGATACGCAGGTCGGCGTCGCTCATGCTGAGGGCCTGGGCATCGGTGTTGGCCGCAATGAACTCCACGCCCCGCAGGCCCGCGTCGATCATCCGGTTCACGGCGTTGACGCCGCCGCCTCCGACGCCGACCACCCTGATGACGGCGATGTAGTTGTGAGAGTCGGCCATCACCGCGTCAACCTCCCTGACTTGCGATACTGCATCTTAGAGCGGGCAGCGGAGATGGCGGGTCACCGCGGCGAGGTCGGGGCACGAGCCTCACCCGCCGGGCCGGCACAGATCATGACGGGTCACGGTGGCGATGTCGGGCATTGTCACGTCTATTTCTGTGATGCACTCGAGCTCGGTGCCGGTCAGCACGGCACGAACCGCGTTCATCTTGTCTTCCAACAGGTCCGGCTCGCCCAGGATGACGGTGGCTCCGCCGCTCAGTTGCAGGCCGAGGTGTTCGTTCTCGGGGTCGAGGGTAACGGTTCTCACCCAGGCGCGAAGGTCGTCGGGCATGGCGGCGATGACGGCCAGCGGGCCGTCCGCCGTGGTGTGTATGTCGCCGAGCCGACCCGCGAACGGCACGGAGACGCGCGCCACATCGGCGGGCTCGGCCGCGTCGGGCGCCCAGCCGATCGCGTACCCGCGGGAATCGATCAGGGCCGTGCGGCCTCCCGAGGCGGGGACCGCGGCCACCGGCACGCGGGGCTCGACTGCGATGCGCACCGTGCCCGGCCAGTCCCGCCGCACCCGGGCCGACCTCACCCACGGCAGCGAAGCAACTGACCTCTCGGCCGCCTCGAGGTCCACTGAGATCATCGGCATCCCGGTGGACAAGCCCGCGCTCTGGAGGATCTCCGCGCTCCGGTCGGCGCCGGCGCCGCCGATGGCTATCCGGTCCACGTCCATCAGCGGCGTGCGACTGATACCGAACGCGGCTGCGGTCGCCAGCGCTGCGGCCGCCAGGGTGGCCAGGATGTGCAGGCGCTGGCGACCCTGCGCCCGCAGCACCGCGATGCGGCGGGATCTCATGCGCGGGTCAACGACCACGGCCGCCTGGCTCACGGCATCTCCCATGCCTCGAAGCCCACGAGATGGGTCTCCATGGCGAGCTCCACGCCGTGGTCCGCCCTCACCCGGCGGCGCACCTCGCGCATGACCTCGACGATGTCGGCGGCGCGGCCTCCCTCGTCGGACTGGATGAAGTTCGCGTGTTTGGACGAGACCTCCGCCGAGCCGATCCGGAGGCCTTTGGCGCCCGCGGACTCTATGAGGGCGCCCGCTGCGGCGTGCTCGGGGTTCGTGAACACCGACCCCGCGTTGCGGCCCCCGGGCTGGTTGGCCCGTCGCCACTGCACTATCTCGGCCAGCTCTCGCCGGCCCGCCGACCGGTCGCCAAACGTCAACTGGAGCTTTATGGACGCCACCACCTGGTGGCTGGCGATGCTGCTGGAGCGGTAGCCGAGATGGAGGTCTGTGGCGGCGTGCACAGTCGCACCGCCCCGGTGAAGGTCGACCACGACTGCGTCGACCAGCGACTCCGACATGTCCGAGCCGTGGCCGCCCGCATTCATGCGCACCCCTCCGCCGACGGTCCCGGGAACGCCCACGGCCCATTCGAAGCCGGTCAGGCCGGCATCGGCCGAGACCCGGGCCAGGACCGGCAGCAGGGCCCCGCCGGAGGCCGTTACCGTCGTGCCGTCTATCTCGAATCCCGCCAGTCCGCTGCCGAGGGCGACCGCGAGGCCGTCGAAGCCCCGGTCGGCGACCAGCAGGTTGGACCCCCGCCCGACCACGAGCACGGGCGTGGGTCCGGTGGCGGCGGCCGAGGCGGAGACGATGGAGGACAGCGTGTCGAGCTCGGCCCGGTCGTTCACGGTGACGAAGAGCCGGGCCGGCCCTCCGACTCGGTAGGTGGTGTGGGGAGCCAGACCGTAGTCCCGCCTCAGCGACGGACCGAGCAGCGAGTCGGCCAGCCGGCGGTCCAGATCGGCCAGCAGATGCCGGACGGCGGCGGTCATCGGCCCGCCTTCGCCGGCTCGGGCTGTCGGCGGGGCGGCCGGGCTCCGAGGCGCTCGATCACCATGTCCGGCACCGACGTGAGGTCGCCGGCGCCGAGCGTCAGGC
Source organism: Acidimicrobiales bacterium (assembly GCA_047515615.1). Classification (GTDB taxonomy): domain Bacteria; phylum Actinomycetota; class Acidimicrobiia; order Acidimicrobiales; family Aldehydirespiratoraceae; genus Aldehydirespirator. The sequence goes on from JAKZWH010000172.1 coordinate 5,626, forward strand.
AGAGGTCGCCGGGGCGCAGCCAGCCTACCAGCCAGTCGGCGACCTCGTCGAGCCGGGGCAGCCACGTCACCGACGACCACGGATGGGCGTCGAGCACCGCGTCGAGCACGATCTTGGATGTCACCCCGGGCCGGGGGGCCTCGCCCGACGGGTAGATCCCGGTGAGCACTAGGTGGTTGGCGTCGGCGAAGGAGTGCGCGAAGTCGGCGCCGATGGATGCGATGCGGCTGTAGCGGTGCGGCTGGAACACGCACACCACCCTGCGCCAGTCACCGGTGCGGGCCGCGGCGAGCGCCGCGGCGACCTCGCTGGGCAGGTGGGCGTAGTCGTCCACGAACGTGATGCCTGCGACATCGCCGCGGAACTCGAAGCGGCGCGCCACGCCCCCGAAGCGGGCCAACGCTCGGGCCGCGTCGTCGAACGAAGCGCCCGCGGCCATTGCCGTCACCACTGCAGCGGCCGCGTTGCGGGCGTTGTGCAGGCCCGGGGTCGGCAGGGTGATGCGTCCCAGTCTGGCCTGCCCGTTGTACAGGTCGAAGGCGGACACGGGCATCTGCAGCGAGACGTCGCTCATGCGGAAGTCGGCGTCGGGGTCGGTTCCGTAGGTCACGGCGCCGACGGCGGAGCCGAGCCGGGCCGCAACCGGGTCGTCCGCGCACACGACTCTGTGGCGCGCTGAGGCCAGGAAGCTGCCGAAGGCGTCGACGAGGGCGGCCGGCGTGCCGTGGTAGGCCTCCAGGTGATCGGACTCCACGCTGGTTACCACGGCCACCTCAGCGTCGATGGACAGGAAGGTTCGGTCGCTCTCGTCGGCCTCCACCACGAACCATTCGCCGGTGTCCCACATCGCTCCGGTGCCGATCTCGTTGACGTCGCCGCCGATGATGAACGAGGGGTTGAGTCCCGCCTCCCGCAGCGCTAGGGCCAGCATCGAGCTGGTCGTGGTCTTGCCGTGCGTGCCGGCCACCGCGATCGTCCGGCGTCGGGAGGCGATCGCGGGCGGGATCTCGCTGCGACGCACAACGGGGACGCCGCGGTCCACCGCCGCCCGGACCTCGGGGTTGTTGTCGCGGATGGCCGAGGAAATGGCGACCAAGGCGGCGTCGGTGAGGTTGGCGGGATCGTGGCCGATGGTGATCGGCACTCCCTCGGCCCGGAGCCTGGCCACCACCGGACCGTCGCGCAGATCCGACCCCGACACCCGGTGGCCCATCGATTGCAGCACCGACGCGATGGCGCCCATGCCTGCCCCGCCCGCACCCACCACATGGATCGCCTGGGGCGTGGAGAGGTCGATGGGACTCACGCGGTCGCCTCCCGCTCGCGGGGGCGCGGCCGGGTCGCGCACCTCTCGACTAGATCCACCACGGCGCGGGCCGCATCGGGCCGGGCCAGTGCTCCGGCGGCTCCGGCCATGGAGGCGAGGCGATCGGGATCCGCCAGCAGGGCGTCGACCTCCGCGGCGAGGCGGGCCCCGTCGAGTTCGGCGTCGCTGACGATGATCGCCCCG
>JAKZWH010000173.1:0-3304 GCA_047515615.1 Acidimicrobiales bacterium
TCGAGTGCGTCGAGAGCGCCCGCTTCGGAGGTCGGTGGAGGCAGCGTCAGCCGGTGCCAGGCTCCCGCCGCGTACACGCCTACCTCGCCCCGATGTCTGGGCCGCGCGTCCTCTGCGCTCGGCACACGCTGCAGTTCGCCCCCCATGTAGCTGGCCCTCGAGCGCAGCGCCCACAGGCAGTCATCGTGATTGTCGTGGCGCTGGTCGGCCACGACGCGGTGATAGGCCTCGACATGGAGTTGGCTGTGGGGGAATACCGCGGCCAGCGTGCGGGCGAGCACGGGATTGTCCGGGTCTCGCGCCGCCGCCCGCTGCGCGGCGGCCGAGCGATGATGCCCGTCGGTCACGTACAGAACCTTGTCGGCCAGCGCCGAGAGCAGCCGATCGGTCATCTGTGCAGGCACCGTCCAGATCTGGTGATGGACCAGCTGCGAGCCGAACTCCAACTCGGGTGGTGCCGCGCCAGCGACCTCGTCCAGCAGAGTCGCGTACTCCGAATCCGCCCACGCTCTGACTGTCAGCGCCACCGGGTGCGACGTGGCGCCCACCCCCATCAAGTGGGAGGCCAGCAACTCGGTGCGATGCTCCCGCACGCCCTCGTGTATGCGGACGCGGCCCTCGTCGAAGCCGCTGACCGCCACCGTGCAGATCATGCCGGTCTGGGAGCCCCGTGCGTGGGTCAGACGGTACAGGTACAGGGCGCGCCGTCCCGTCGGGGCGAACACCTCGGCGTCGAGCAGGCGGGTCAGGGCGGCCGCGCCCTGGGTGACGAGTCTGTCGATCGACAGGTCTTCGTCGTCGAGCAGGTCCTCGCTGCTGCGGGTGACGTTCACGTAGCTGTAAGGGTTCTCCCTGACGATCGAGCGGCGCTGGCCGGGGGTGAGGTTGTCGTAGGCGCGGCTGATCACCCGGTCGGCCCATTCCGGCTTCACCAGCCAGCCCGCGAAGGGCGCGAGCATCGGCTCCGTCTGAGTCATGCGTCGAACACCGATACCTGGATCACGTCGGGGAGGGCCCGGACTGCGTCCAGCAGGTGGCCGTCGATGGAGCCGGCTACGTCGATGGTCGCGACCGCGGCCACCGAGCCGGCGAAGATCCGGTTGTGCATCGTGGCGACGTTGAGGCGTCGGCGGCGCAACTCCTGCAGGACCGCGGCCAGCACCCCGACCCGGTCGTAGTGCCGGACGCTGAGCGTGGCTGTGCGCCTGGGGGCCTGCTCAAGGTTCACGCAGTTGATGACCGAGCCTGATCGATACGCCTCAATCACCTCGGCGGTGCCCTCGGCCACCGCCTCCTGGCCCTGGCGGGTGGAGGCTCCGATGTGGTGGGTGGCGATCACCTTCGGGTGACGGGCCAGCGCGGAGTCCACGGGTCCGTCCCCGGTCGCGGGCTCGTCCGCGAACACGTCTACGCCCGCCCGCATGTCCGTGGAGTCGAGTGCGGCCAGCAGGGCCTCCTCGTTCACGACCTCGCCCCTGGCCGTGTTGATCAGCACCGCGTCCGACTTCATCGCGGTCAGGAACTCGGCATCGACCATGCCCGCGGTGTAGGGCCCGCCAGGCACGTGCAGCGACACGATGTCGCTGGCGGCGAGAACCGAGGCCCGATCGGGCAGGGCCTGCACGCCGATGTCGCTCATGCGCTGGCGCACATCGTCAGGCCGCGGCTTGTCCTCGGTGACGACTGTCAGGCCGCAGGCGGCGGCGCGCCGGGCCACCTCCAGCCCGATGGCACCCATCCCGATGATGCCCAGAGTCGCGCCGTGCAGGCCCCGGGCCTTGCTGTAGGTTCTCTTGTTCCACTGTCCGGCCCGCACGTCTGCGGCGGCGTCGGCGATGTGGCGGTCGATGGCGAACATCAGCCCCAGCGTCAGTTCGGCGACGGCTATGGCGTTGCGTCCGGGGACGTTGCACACGAACACGCCGAGCTCCGAGGCGCGCTGGCAGTCGATTGTGTTCGTGCCGGCGCCGGCCCGGACCACCAGTCCAAGGTCGGTGCCGGCCTCTATGGTCTCGGCGGTCACCCGGGTGCTGCGCACGACCAGCACGTCGAAGCCGGCGACATGGGCGAGGAGACCCTCGGCGGTGACGGAGGGCTTCAGGATGCAGACGTCGCCGCCGGCGCGCAGCCGTTCGACGGCGGCTTCCGACAGGCCGTCGCTGAACAGGATCCTCATGCTCTTCACCTCGGATGTCGCAACGGTGCGGTCCGAATCCGAAACGCACCGTAATCGGAACAGTTCCGTATGCCGGAACGGTCATCGTAGGCTCGTGGTGTCTACCCTGTCGAGACCATCAACGAAAGATTCGACAGTTTTGCAGCCCTGACAGGAGGACCATGACTAGGCATTCTCAGCTCACCCCGGTTGTAGGGGCGTCGTGTGAGAGCATCCCGTTGACTGACGGTCGGCGGCTCTCATGACCGGCGACTTCGAAAGGACCGAAGGCGGGGCCGTGCTGATGGACGGCAACCGGCTGCGGGACGAGATCGTGGCTGAGCTCGGCTCAGAGATCGCTGCGGCGGGAGGGCCGGAAGTGTGTCTGGCGACGGTGCTGGTTGGCGACGACAAGCCCAGCCGCATATACGTCCGCAACAAGCAGCGCAAGGCCGCGGAGGCCGGGATGGTGTCGCGGCACGTCGATCTCGGCGCCGATGCCAGCCAGTCAGAGGTGGAGGAGGTGGTCGGGGCGCTGGCGGAGGACTCGGGCGTGCACGGCATTCTGGTGCAGCTTCCCCTGCCCGACGGGCTGGACGCAGACGCCGTCCTGGACCTGATGCCGCCGGCCAAGGATGTGGACGGGCTCACGCCCGCCTCTATGGGTCGCCTGCTGAGGGGCCAGCCGGGTCATGTGCCCTGCACGCCGCTGGGGGTCATGCGCCTGCTGGAGCGCTACGGGGTGCCCACCTCGGGCAAGCGGGCGGTGGTGATCGGCCGCTCGACTCTGGTGGGCCTGCCGCAGGTGCTGCTGCTGGGCCGCAAGGGGGTGGACGCCACGCCCACCCTGGCCCACAGCCGCACACCTGAGCTGGGGGACGTATGCCGGGGCGCCGACATCATCGTGGCCGCGGCCGGCATGGCCCGTCTGGTCACAGCGGACTTCGTGCGGCCGGGCGCGGCGGTGATCGACGTGGGGATCTCGCGCACGGCCGACGGTATTGTCGGCGACGTGGACTTCGACACGGTTCAGGCCGTGGCCGGCGCGGTGACGCCGATGCCGGGCGGTACCGGGCCCATGACCATCGCCTGCCTGCTGCAGAACACCCTGGCCGCGGCCCGGATGCTGGGGGCCTTCCCGGCCTAGGC
>JAKZWH010000174.1:0-3642 GCA_047515615.1 Acidimicrobiales bacterium
CGGTCTCGGTCGGCTGGGAGCGGGGCTTGGCGAACTGTCCGGCGATCCGGCCGACCTTCACCAGGGGCACGCCGCCGGAGTAGGTCAGCACGATGGCCATCTGCAGGATCACCCGCAGCTTGTCCCGGATCGAGTCCGCGGCGGAGTCGAAGGACTCCGCGCAGTCGCCCGCCTGCAGCAGGAACGCCTCGCCGTTGGCCACCCGCCCCAGGTGGCCCATGAGCGAGCGGGCCTCGCCCGCGAACACCAGCGGGGGCAGATCGTGCAGGGCCTTGGTCGCCTGCTCGAGCTCGGCCTGGTCGGGCCAAGCCGGTTGGTGCATCGCAGGCTTGGCCCTCCAGGAAGAGGGCGACCAAGTGCTCCTGCCGGCGAACAGGGTCAGGTCTCCGGCGGTCATAGCGACCTCAGGCTGCGTCGACCGTCTCGGCCAGACTCAGCTCCTCGGCGTGCTCGCGTACGGCGTTGATGGCGCGCTTCACCAGCCGCCGGGCAGCCTCGGCGGTGACGCCCAGCTCCTCGCCGACCTCGCGGTAGGAGCGCTTGATGCCGTCAGAGAGCCCGAAGCGCTGCTCGACGGCGTACTTGGCCCGGGGCTCGAGGATGTTGAGCAGCCCGGTCACCATCTCCTCCTCGGCCTTGGCCATCACCTCGAGCTCGGGCCCGGGGTTGGAGTCGGGGAGCAGGTCGATCAGCTCGTTGCTGTCGTCGTCGCCGATGGTGCGGTCGAGCGAGGTGGGGGTGGTGAGCCGGTGCAGGCGGGCGTGGTCGTCGTCCAGCTCGTCGCCGTCGCCGGACACCTGGCGCAGCGCGGCGCGCAAGGACGCCGACCGGTCGCCGGGCAGGCGCACCAGGCTCGCCTTCTGGTCGAGGGCCCGCCCGATGGACTGGCGGATCCAGAAGGTGGCGTAGGTCGAGAACTTGAAGCCCTTGCGCCAGTCGAACTTGTCGACGGCGTGCTCGAGGCCGAGGTTGCCCTCCTGGATGAGGTCGAGCAGTTCCATGCCCGGAGGCAGGGGATACCGGCGGGCCACGCTGACCACTAGGCGCAGGTTGGCCCGGATGAACCGGTCCTTGGCCGCCGCGGCCTCGCGGATCGACCTGTCGATCTCGCGGCCTCGCTCGCCCTGCTCCTTGCGGCTGCGGGCGTCGACGCCTCGCTCGATGGCCTGGGAGAGCTCGCGCTCCTCCTGGGCGTTCAGCAGCGCCACGGCGCCGATCTCGTTTAGGTACTGTCCTACTGAGTCGCTCATGTCACATTCACCTGACCGGCCCCGCTCGCGTGGCAGGGCGGCCTTCTCGCTTTCTTTGTGGGGAGGAATTTGGTGCCGGGCGCACACCCTCCAAGTGCGCTACTCCAGCCCAGACGAACCAATATACATCAGGCGTTTGTTCCCGGCAAGTCAAGATCAGCGCGCCCGCGCGGTGTGACATATGTCACGGGCCGCGGCGCGACCGACGGCCAGGATCCTACACTTCCGCGGTGCAAAGAGGCAGCGGTCCCCGCATCGGCGTGCTGGGCGGGACCTTCGACCCGCCGCACTTCGGTCATCTAGCGGTCGCTTTGGAGGTGCACCACCGCCTGAGGCTGTCTGTGGTTCTGCTGGTCGTGGCAAACGACCCCTGGCAGAAGTCGGCCCTTCATCCGGTGACGCCGGCGCCCGTGCGGCTGGAGATGGTGCGAGCCGCGGTCGGCGGACTTGAGGGAATCGAGGCGAGCTCGCTGGAGATCGACCGCGGCGGCGAGAGCTACATGGCCGACACCCTCGCGGAGCTGGGCTCGATGCATCCCGGCGCTGAGTTGATGCTGGTGGTTGGCTCGGACATCGCCCAGGGCCTCGACACCTGGAAGCGCGCCGCGGAGCTGCGGGAGCTGTCCACCACCGTCGTGGTGGACAGGGCGGGACGCTCCGGAGGGCGGCCCCCGGAGGACTGGCCGGCGCTGGTGGTGGAGGGTCCCGCGCTCGACATCTCGTCCTGCGACATCCGGGCCCGGTTCGCCGACGGCCGCCCGGTCGAGGCGCTCGTGCCCGGCGCCGTGGCCGATGTCGTGAGATCCAGGGGCCTGTACGGGTGCGGTCGCTGACGCTCGCGAGGGGTCGCCGTCGGCCTGCTCCCCGGGCGCATTTCTTCTGGAGGTTCGCCTTTCCCGCAATAGTGGTGGCTTCGGGCCTCGCGGTGTTGTTGCTGGCGAGGGAGGGCGGCCGCGCTGTGCTCGACACGAGGGTCGACACGGTCTTTGAGACGGTCGTCCTGCAGCCTGAGGAGCCCGGATACCTGGAGTTGGTGGGGGTGACGCCGACGCTGCTGTCGCTGCACACCCACAACGGCGAGTTGACCGGTGTGGCGTTCATTGCCCGCACCGGCGTCGACGCGGGCGGCGGCGTGGTGCTGCTGCCGGCCGATCTGCAGGTCGCGCCCGGGGTCGGGTATGTCAGGCGGGGCGAGCTCATCTCGGAGGTGTACGCCCGCGGTGGAGCCGACGCAGTCGAGCAGGTCGCCGAGGGCCTGTTCGGGTTGGGGTTCGACGACGTGGAAGAAATCACCACTGAGTCGCTGGCCCACAGCATGGGCCCGGCCGCGCCCGTCCCGTACCTGCTGGTGGACGACCTCTCGGAGGCAGGTCCCGACGGTGGGCAGCGGGTGGTGTACGAGGCCGGCACCCACGAGTTGTCCGCGGCCGACGCCGCCGCGGTGTACGCCTTCCGCAACGCTGACGAGGCCGATGTCAACCGGGTACAGCGCCAGCGCGCCCTGTGGGAGTCGTGGCTCGGTGTGATCGGGCGTGCCGACGACCCGGCCGCGGCCGCGCCGCCGCCCTCGTCGGTGTTGTCGGCGTTCATGCGGGCTCTGGGCTCAGGAACCGCAGTCGTGGAGGTCCCCCCTCTGCACCCGGTGCTTGACCCCGCCTCGCCCCCTCGCTCCGAACTCGGCGACGACGGCGCGTCCTGGCTGCGCGACAGGGCCTTGGAGCTGGTGCCGTGGCCCCGGCAGCCGGAGTCGTTCCTGCGGCCCCGGGTCCAACTGCTCGACGGCACGGGCGACCCGTCGATCCGGGACGCGCTGGCCGAAGACGTGATCGCGGCCGGCGGGGTCATCACCGTGATGGGCAACGCCGCCGCGTTTGGCGTGGAGACCACCCATTTCGCCTACCATCGTGAGGATCTCGTGACCGATCCCCTCACCAACTCCATCGCAATCGCGCTCGGCGTCGACATGGCCCTCATAGAGCTGGGCGAGGACACCCCCGACGTGGTCGACATAACCGTGACGGTCGGACAGGACCAGGCGGCGCGATGACGGCAGATACCAACGCGGCCGGAGTCGCCGGCCCCGCAGGCTCGCCCGGGCGGCCCCCCGCGGCTCATGATGGTGCCTACGCACGGCACTGGGCCATGGCCGCGGCCGCGGCCGCCGATGAGCGCAAGGGCGTCGACACCGTGATCATCGACGTCGGCGACGTGCTCGTGGTGACCGACCTGTTCGTGATCACCCACGGCAACAACGCCCGCCAGGTGCGGGCCATCGCCGAGGGTGTGGCGGACGGCCTGAAGACGGCGGGAGGCCCGTCGCCGCTTCGCATCGAGGGCACCGACGACCGCCAGTGGATGCTGCTCGACTACGGCCCGTTCGTGGTCCACGTCT
>JAKZWH010000175.1:0-4409 GCA_047515615.1 Acidimicrobiales bacterium
CGTGTCGTACCTGCTGGCCAAGCCCGACCCCTACGACGCCGCACCCGACGCGGACGGCGACCCCCAGAACCCCACCCACACCTGGGAGCGCACCTACACGAGCAACCAGATCAGCAAGTAGCCCGCCGACTATCCCTTCGCCGACCTCGACGTCGGCGACATCGTCGAGATCTACATCTCGGGCCCAGGACCGTCGGGCCGCATCGACGACGCCATGGTGACCGTCGTGGGATCCGAGCGCACGGTGGAAGTGCGCAACGAGGAGGGGGAGCCCTACGGCTACCGCTTCTACTACGCGCTGGTGCTGGGGTGCCGCAGCACGCCGGGCTGCCGGCCCCCACCGTCCACCAAGCTCGTGCTTCAGGGCTCCCACACCGACGACGGCTACAACGTCCACACCGTTCCATTCACCGACGTCGCCTGGGACGCGCCCTACGCGCAGGCGGTGTCGTGGATGCTCAACAACGAGATCACCACGGGCACGACCCCCACGACGTTCTCTCCGGAGCGGTCACTCACCCGGGCCCAGTTCGCCACGTTCCTGTGGCGCTTCGCTGGCGAGCCACAGTCCGTCGACGGATCCTTGACCTTCCGCGACGTCGAGCCCGACAGCTACTACTCGCAAGCCGTGGGATGGATGGTGGACCAGAACATCACCCTGGGGTGCAGCACCGACCCCGTGGTGCTGTTCTGCCCCAACCAGCCGCTCAGCTCCTCGCAGCTGGCCGCGTTCCTGTGGCGCTACGCCGGACGAACCTACAGCAACCATCCCATACCGTTCCGTGACATCGGAATCAACGCCTACTACCTCGAGGCGGCGCGCTGGATGGTGGAGCATCGCCTCTGGGTGGACGAAGACTTCGAGCCGCCCGACGACGACCCGACGGACTTCGACCCCTTCGAGCCTGTGAGCCGGGGCCGGATGGCGGTGTTCGTGTGGCAGCTAGCCGCGGCGCCGGGCGCGTTCGACGCCGACGTGGCCCTGCCGCCCCTGCTGCGATCCCCGTGAGGCCCGGCGCCAGCACGAGACCCGCAACCCCTATCCTGCGAAGGCTGGGATTCCGCTATCTGCACGTGATCGACGCGGTCACGCTGTTCGGGCTCATGGCCGCGATCGCGACCGTGCGCTTCGGGTTTGACTGGCCCACCTATCCGCTGTCGCACTACGCGGCGGGTTTCGCCATCGCCACCGGGCTGCACATGGCGGTCTACTACTTCGGGGGCCTGTACGAGTACGAGCAGCGGCTCGGCCGGCCGCCCTGGCTGCCGCGGGCCACGCTGCTCACCCTCCTGTCCGTGGGGGCCGATGCCACCGTCACGCTGCTTACCGGCCGCTATCTGATGCCCCGGGGCAATCTGATAGTGCTAGCCGCGGCGGCGAGCCTCTTGGTGTCGTTCAACCGCTGGCTGGCCCGCCGGGTGAGGACGCGCCGCTTCGGGAGGCCCCACGTCCTGCTAGTGGGAGATCCCGACGACGTCGAGGCGGCCCGACGCCACCTGGGAGAGTCGGAGCCGGCCGCGGCGATCGCCGGGGTCTCCGGAGATCCCGCCGACATCGTCGCAGAGGTCAACCGGACCGGCGCAACCGATCTGCTGCTGCTCTCCGGCCAATCCCTCGACACGATCTATCCCGAGCCTCTCAGCGAGCTGGAGGGCCGACGAGTCGGCGTCTACCGGCGCATCACGCCTTCGGACACCCTGCTGGGGCTGCAGCGGACGCGCCAGATCGGCGGGATGCCCTTCGTGGCTCTGCGAGCCCACGCTCTGCCGACGTGCCGGCTGCGCTTCAAGCGCCTCCTCGACCTCGTCTACCTGCTGGTGTTGACTCCGGTAGCGGTGCCTCTGGCGATCACCGTCGCGCTGTATGTGCGGGTGCGAGCCGGTCGCGGCGTGCTCTACCGCCAGGAGCGGGTCGGGATCGGAGGTCGAGCGTTCACGATGCTGAAGTTCCGGACCATGACGCGCGATGCAGAGCGCGCCGGACCGGCGCTGGCCGCCCCGGAAGATCCCAGGGTGATAGAGGGCCTGGGCTGGCTCCGTCGGACCCGCCTCGACGAGCTTCCCCAGCTGTGGAACATCCTCACCGGGGAGATGTCGCTGGTCGGACCCCGCCCGGAGCGGCCGGAACTGGTCGCCCGCCTCGAGGAGACGATCGCCGGATACGGCCGGCGCCATGACATCCCTCCGGGAATCACCGGCCTCGCCCAGACCGAGGGCCACTACCAGACCGATGCCGCCTACAAGCTGGGCCACGACCTTCAATACGTTGTGAACTGGTCGCCGGTGCTCGACTGGGAGATCATGGTCAAGAGCATCTTCGTGATGGCCCGCCGATCAGGCCGATGAGCGGGCCCGGGCACGGCGGCGACCGCCTGCCCCATGTGTCGGTGGTGGTGCCGGCTCGGAACTGCGCCGACATGCTCGGAGACTGCCTCAGAGCGATCGGAACCCAGACGTACCGCGGTCTGATAGACGTGACCGTGGCAGTGGCACCGAGCAGCGACGGCACCCGGCAAGTGCTAGCCGACACCACCCTCGAGATTCCGCTGCAGGTCGTGGACAACCCCGCAGGGACCACGCCGGCCGGCCTCAACATCGCGGTGCCGGCATCGAAGGGCGAGATCGTGGCGCGGGTGGACGCGCAGTCCCGCGTGCCGCCCGACTACATAGAGCGGGCTGTGACCACCCTGGCTCGCACCGGGGCGGCCAACGTGGGCGGCGTGCAACGTCCCGTCGGCGCCGGCGGCCCGCGGGGCGCGATCGCGGCCGCGATGGCCTCGCCCTTCGGGGGCGGCCCCGCCGCCTTCCGCCGGGGCTCCTACGACGGGCCGGCTGACACCGTGTACCTGGGAGTATTCAACCGCGACGCGCTCAACTCCGTGGGCGGCTTCGACGAGACCCTCGAGCGCAACCAGGACTACGAGCTCAACTGGCGCCTGCGCGAGCAGGGCCACACCGTGTGGCTCGACTCCAGCCTGGTGGTCGACTACATCCCCCGCGGCGACTACGCCGGGCTCGCCGGCCAGTACTTCTCCTACGGCACGTGGAAGCGGAAGATGCTGATGCGCCATCCCCGATCGCTGCGAGCCCGCCAGCTGGCCGCCCCGGCGCTGGTGGCCGGCCTGGCCGCGTCGGCGGCCGAACTGGCCCACCGGCGGTCGCGGGGCGCGGTGGTGCCGGCGACCTACGCGGCAGCCTGCGCTATCGCTGCGGCCCGGCTCGGCCGCGCGCTGCCCGACTGGCGCGACCGGGCCCGAGCCGCGGCCGCCTTCGCGGTGATGCACATCTGTTGGGGCGCCGGCTTCCTGGCCGGCCGCACCCGGGCCGCTCAGCCGGGAGAGCGCGGGCGGCTCGACGAACAGGCGGATAGGTAGGCCGACACGACCTCGCCCGGCTCTCCCACCGCTCTCAGCACACCTTCGTCGAGCCAGCCGGCGCGGTCGCAGGAGCGCTCGATCTCGGCCATGTTGTGGGAGACCAGGACCACCGAGCCCGCGGCGGCCCGGACCTCGTCGATGCGCTTGGCGCTGCGGACCCGGAAATTCTCGTCGCCCACGGCGAGGGCCTCGTCGATCAGCAGGATCTCGGGGATGCGCGCCGTTGCGATGGCGAAGTTCAGCCGGGCCCGCATCCCTGACGAGTACGTGCGCATGGGACGGTCGATGGCGTCTCGCAGGCCTGCGAAGTCGATGATCTCGTCCATCCGGCTCTCGATCTCGGCCCGGGTGAAACCCAGCGCCAGGCCGCCGATCAGGACGTTGCGACGCCCCGACAGCGCGGCCCGCCGCGCCGACGACACACCCAGCAAACAGGGCCGGGACCGGCCCCGAATGGTGCCCGACGCCAGAGGCAGCAGGCCGGTCATGGCCGACAGCAGTGTCGACTTCCCCGATCCGTTGGCCCCGATGAGGCCCAGAGTCTCGGACTCGTGGAGGTCGAGGGTCACGCCCCTCACGGCCTCGATAATGCTGAACTGCCTGCGCATTCGCCCCTGAGCGAACTTCTGCTTGAGGCCCGCTGCGGGGTCCTCGTACACCCGGAAGCGGACATGGACGTCGCTGAGCCGCGCGGTGACATCCGGGCCTGGCGCGGTCACGACCCGAACCTCCTCTCCCCGCGGCGGAATACAAACAAGCCGACCACGGGGAGCACCGCACACCAGACGACCAGCCCGATCACCACCGGCGGATCGACGCCTGTGCCCAGAAGGCACCAGCGGGCGCAGGTTATGAAGTCGTACACGGGGTTGACGGCGAAGGCCCGCCGCCACGCTTCGCTGGTCACGAAGGCCTCGACGCTGAAGATCACGCCCGAGCCATAGAACAGCAGCCGCAGCAGGTGGGGCAGCAGCCGCTGGAGGTCGCGCACCGATGCTCCGACTCGGGCCACCACCAGCGCGGCGCCGAGAT
>JAKZWH010000176.1:0-15410 GCA_047515615.1 Acidimicrobiales bacterium
CCATGGCCGGGATGGGCGCGCCGGCAGGCGCCTATCCCATCGGCGGCGTGAGGGTCCAGTGCGGCGAGACGGCCCGCAACGAACACGGCCGTCTCGCTGGATCGCTCGTCACCATGCCCGACGCCGTGCGACGAACCCGGGACGTCACCGGCGCCACCTGGGACGAGCTGGCTGCGATCACGTCGACGAACCAGGCCGACCTGCTAGGCGACGCCGACCGCGGCCGGCTCTTGCCCGGCCGGCGAGCAGATCTCGCCATCGTGGACTCACAACTCTGCCCCGTGGCCACCATCGCCGCGGGCGCTGTCGTCTACCACCGCCGCGAGAGCGCAACTGCTGCCAGCGCCGCATCGAAGCACCGTACGCCGACCGCCGGCTCGGCCCTGCCTGCTGCGATCGGTGTGGACATCGGCGGGACCACCTTCAAGGCGGCGGTCTTCGACGGCACCGTCCTAGGGCCAGTGCGACGCGGCTCGACCGGGAAGGACCGATCGGCCACCGAGGTGCTCGCCGAGGTCAGGGAGGTGATCGACGGCCTGGCCGGTGACACCGACATCGAGGTCCGCGGCGTGGGCATCGCATGCGCCGGAATCGTGGACGCCGCGGCCGGAACCGTGCTCCGAGCGAAAAGCCTGGGTTGGAGCGACGTCGACGTGATCGCCGGCGTGGGCCGCGACTGCGGACTATCGATCGCTGTCGAGCACGATGTGTACCTCGCGGCGCTGGCCGAATGGCAGACGGGCGCGGGCGTCGGGGCGGAGTCGATGCTCTACGTGTCGGTTGGCACGAGCGTCGCCAGCAGGCTCTTCACCCGGACCGGCACCGAGCGGAGTGGCGCCAACCTCGCGGGCGAGATGGGATTCATGCCTGTGGGGGGCGGTGCCCGCCCGCTCGAGTCGGTCGCGTCGGGCCGTGCGATGTGCGACTCCTACCGTCGCGAGACCGGGCGGGCGGCCACGGCCGAGCAGATCATCGCCGCCGGGGCGGACGATCCGGTCGCAGCCCGCGTCTGGGCCGAGGCCATGGACGCTCTCGCCCAAGGCATCGCCGCCGCGGTGTGCCTGCAGGATCCTGACGTCGTCGTGGTGGGCGGCGGCGTCTCCAATGCCGGCCGGGAGTTGCTCGACGCACTCGACCCGCGGATCGCGGCGCTGCTAGAGCCGCTGCGGGGTCCGCCCCCGACGGCTCTGGCCGCCCACGGCGCCGACAGCGGCATCGTCGGAGCAGCGCTGCACGGCGGCATGCCACTCTCGCGCTGACCGCCCCTGGGGACGCCGCGGGACGAATCTCGCCCTGTTCGGTAGAGTTGACCTATGGCGCAGCTCCGATCTCACACCACCACCCAGGGCCGGAACATGGCCGGGGCGCGAGCCCTGTGGCGGGCCACCGGCATGACCGACGACGACTTCGACAAGCCGATCATCGCGGTGTCAAACTCGTTCACCCAGTTCGTGCCGGGCCACGTGCACCTCAAGGACCTCGGTCAGCTCGTGGCCCGCGAGATCGAGGCCGCGGGCGGTGTGGCCAAGGAGTTCAACACCATCGCGGTGGACGACGGCATCGCCATGGGCCACAGCGGGATGCTCTACAGCCTGCCGAGCCGCGACCTCATTGCCGACTCGGTGGAGTACATGGTCAACGCCCACTGCGCCGACGCGCTGGTGTGCATCTCCAACTGCGACAAGATCACTCCCGGGATGCTCATAGCCGCCATGCGGCTCAACGTGCCCGCCGTGTTCGTGTCGGGCGGGCCAATGGAGGCCGGCAAGACCAAGCTGGCCGGAGTCACCGTGAAGCTCGACCTGATCAACCCCATGATCTCCGCGGGCGACGCCTCGGTCAGCGACGAGGACCTGCTGGAGATGGAGCGCTCGGCCTGCCCCACGTGCGGATCCTGCTCGGGCATGTTCACCGCCAACTCCATGAACTGCCTCACCGAGGCCCTGGGGCTGTCGCTGCCCGGCAACGGCACCGTGGTGGCCACCCATGCCGACCGCCGCGAGCTGTTCCTCGAAGCCGGCCGGCGCATCGTCGACCTGGCCCGCCGCTGCTACGAGAAGGACGACGAGTCGGTGCTGCCCCGCTCGATCGCCACCAAGACCGCCTTCGAGAACGCCATGCGCCTCGACATCGCCATGGGCGGCTCCACCAACACCGTGCTGCACATCCTGGCCGCGGCCCACGAGGGCGAAGTGGACTTCACCATGGCCGACATCGACCGGCTGAGCCGCAGCACCCCCAACATCTGCAAGGTGGCCCCGTCCACACAGCAGTTCCACGTGGAGGACGTGCACCGGGCCGGCGGAATCATGGGCATCCTCGGTGAACTCGACCGGGGAGGGCTGATCGACACGTCGGCCTCGACGGTGCACTCGGCCACGCTCGCCGACGCCCTGGACGTGTGGGACGTGATGCGCGACCCCTCCCGCGACGTTGTCGACTTCTTCCGGGCCGGACCGGGCGGCATCCCCACCCAGGAGGCGTTCAGCCAGGCCACCAGGTGGCCGACGCTCGACCTTGACCGCGCCCACGGCTGCATACGCTCCGTCGACCACGCCTACAGCGCCGACGGCGGCCTGGCCGTGCTCTACGGCAACATCGCCACCAACGGCTGCATCATCAAGACCGCCGGCGTTGACGAGTCAATCTTCCGGTTCTCGGGCCCGGCCAGGGTATTCGAGAGCCAGGAGGAGGCCTGCGACGGAATCCTCGACTCCGAGGGCGGAATCCAGTCCGGTGACGTGGTGATCGTGCGATACGAGGGGCCCCGGGGCGGGCCCGGCATGCAGGAGATGCTCTACCCGACCTCGTACATCAAGTCCCGCGGGCTCGGCAAGCACTGCGCGCTCTTCACCGACGGCCGGTTCTCGGGCGGGACGTCGGGCCTCTCCATCGGCCACGCCTCGCCCGAGGCGGCCGAGGGCGGGGCCATTGCCTTGATCCGAGACGGCGACATGATCGACATCGACATCCCTAACCGCACAGTCAACCTGAGGGTCGACGACGACGAGCTCGGCAGGCGGCGGGCCGAGGAGGACGCACGCCCGGGCAGCTGGAAGCCCCGGACCCGCCAGCGCACGGTGTCGGCCGCGCTGCGGGCCTACGCCGCCATGGCCACATCCGCGGACAAGGGAGCGGTACGCGACGTCGAGCGTCTCGGGGTCTGACGCGCCGGACGCTCAGAGAGCCGATCACGCCTAGAGCCGGTCAGGCCTAGAGCCGGTCAGGCCTAGAGCCGATCAGAGGGGACTGCCGTGGCCGAGGGCCGCACGCAGCCCTCGGCCACGGCGCAGGCCGCCACTGCGGTCGCCACCCTCGACGCGACCCTTCTGTCGAAGACAGACGGGATGATGTAGCTGCGATCCAGATCCTCCTCGTCGATCACCGAGGCGATGGCTTTGGCTGCGGCCGCCTTCATTTGTTCGGTAATGCATGTCGCATTGGCATCGAGTGCGCCCCGGAACACGCCCGGAAAGGCAAGAACGTTGTTGATTTGGTTGGGAAAATCAGACCGGCCGGTGGCCATGACCACGGCGCGGCCATCGACTTCCTCGGGGCGTATCTCAGGGTCGGGATTCGCCATTGCGAAGACGATGGGATTGCGTGCCATGGTGCGCACATCGTCCGCACTGAGGAGGCCCGGAGCCGACAGACCTATGAATACATCCGCGCGCGTGAGGACATCTGAAAGCGAGCCAGCCTTGCCGTCAGGATTGGTGTGGTGCACGAGCCACTGCTTGGCGTCGTTTAGGTCGTTTCGGCCCCGATGGATCGCACCGGCACGATCAACGCCCACAATCTCGCCCACTGCCGCGTCATGGAGCATCTTCGCTACAGCCAGGCCAGCCGCGCCTGTGCCCGAGATAACTACCGACACATCGCCGATCTGTTTGTCGACAAGCTTGAGAGCATTCCGAAGCGCAGCCGTCGTGACTATGGCGGTGCCGTGCTGGTCGTCGTGAAACACGGGAATGTCGAGCGCTTCGATTAGCCGCTCTTCGATCTCGAAGGCCGCGGGGGCGGCAATGTCCTCCAAGTTGATGCCACCGAACGAGGGGGCCATGCGAACAACGGTCTCGACCAGCTCTTCGGGCGTGGCCACATCGAGGCACACCGGGAAGGCGTCCACGCCGCCGAACTCCTTGAACAGCAGAGCCTTGCCCTCCATCACCGGCAGGGCTGCCGCGGGACCGATGTTGCCGAGGCCCAGAACCGCGGTGCCATCGGTGACGATGGCGACCATGTTCTTGACCATCGTGTGGGTGTGACGCAGCATCGGCTCCTGCTGGATCGCGGTGCACACACGGGCCACTCCGGGGGTGTACGCCATGGCCAAGTCGTGGGCGTCGCCCACGGGACAGAGGGCGTTCACCTCGATCTTGCCGCCCTCATGGAGGCGGAACGTGCGATCCCACCAGTCGACCACAGTGACGCCGTCAAGGTCGCTGACGGCGGACACTATCTGGCGGGCGTGTTCGGGCGACTTGGCGAGCACGTCGATTTCCCGCATCACGACCAGGCCCTTGGCCTCGAATCCCGGGATGGCGGCGATGTTGCCGCCCGCGTCGCCGATGGCGGTGGCGAATCGACCGAGAGTTCCGGGTCGATTGCCGAGCGATACCTTAATGGTTATCGAGTAGGCGGGGGTGGGTGTGTCCAAGTCAACTCCCCACATCGGCGCGGGCCATGGAGGAAACCCTAGCCGGACATTGACGGAACACATATCGCCGGAGTCATGGTTGAAACCGCGATGCGGATGCGGGTATCATCCTGTTCGCTAGCTGCGAACTTCAACAAAGGAGCGAATCTGTGGTTCGACACATGTCAGATGAACACAAGGCGGCAAACGCCCGGGCCAGATCCGAAAACAAGGCGGTGAGCACATATTTGGAGGGTCTCGAATCCAATCGGCCTCGACCCGGGCGCAGACGCACCGCCGAGTCCATGCAGAAGCGAATTGAGGGAATCGGTGAAGCTCTAGAGTCGGCGACACCCATACGGCGGGTCCAGCTAGTTCAAGAGCGAATTGACTTGGAGCGCGCTCTAAGCGCACCGGCAGAGATAGCCGACATCAGCGACCTCGAGGACGGCTTCGTTGAAGCTGCGGTCTCGTACAGCGGCCGCAAGGGAATCACATACTCCGCATGGCGAGAGGTGGGCGTTCCCGCCGTTGTTCTCAAGCGGGCCGGAATCTCCCGCGGCGGCACCTGAGAGCCGTCACATCCCCGGCTCGCGTCAGCGGGCGATCACAACCTAACTTCGGCCGGCTGGGCCGCAGCCGCGGGGTGGCGCTCTGCTATCTCTCGGGCTGCCTTCACCACTAGCGCCGTCTGCTGCGACGCCGTACCAGTGAACTGCTCCGGCTCGGTCAGCAGCCGGGCCAGGTCGCCGCGGCTGATCGGCACGCGGTCGTCGGCCGCGAGCTCATCGAGCAGGCCGCCCAAGTCGATCGGGTCGCCGCCGCCTGCTTGCTGCGCGGCCCGTCGGGTGGGCTCGGCCAGCACCTCGAGCGCGGCCTCCCGGCCCATTCCGGCGCGAACCAGGGCGGTGAGCAGCCTGGTGGTCAACAGGACGGGAAGGTAGCGCTCGAACTCGGCGGTAAGGGCTGCTTCGTCGATGTGGATCTCCTCCAGCACCCCGAGCGTGGTGTGGAGGAGGCCGTCGGCGGCGCAGAAGGCGTCGGGGAGCATCACCCGTCGAACGGCCGAGCAGCTCACATCACCCTCGTTCCACTGGCGCCCCGCGAGCGACGCTGCCATGGCGAGATGGCCGTCGAGCACGGTCCGCAGGGCACCGATGCGCTCCAAGGATCGGGCGTTCGCCTTGTGGGGCATCGCCGAGGACGCGACCTGGCCGGACCGGAACCCCTCGGACGCGAGGCCGTGCCCGGCCATGAGCCGGATCGTCGTCGCCCATGACGCCGGCCCGCAGGTGGCCTGCACTAGAGCAGCCACCACATCGAGATCCAGCGAGCGCGGATAGGTCTGCCCTGTCGCGTCGAGCACCCGACCGAAGTCGAGATGCTGGGCCACGAGGTGCTCCAGTTCGTCCACCGCTTCCACCGAGCCGAGCAGATCGAGCTGGTCGAGCCGGGTGCCGACCGGTCCCTTGATGCCTCTCAGCGGATACCGGCGCAAGAGTTCGTCGATCCTGGCGTAAGCGAGCATCGTCTCGGTCGCGGCGTCGGCGAAGCGCTTCCCCAGCGTGGTGGCCTGCGCGGCCACGTTGTGGGTGCGGGCCACCATCACCGTTGAGGCGTGGCCCTCAGCCAAGTCGGCCAGCCGGGCGATGACGGCCACCAGGTCATCGCGGATCACCTTCAACGACTCGAGGATCTGAAGCTGCTCGGCGTTCTCGGTGAGGTCGCGCGACGTCATGCCCAGGTGGATTTGCTCATGGCCCGCGAGCGCGCAGAACTCGTCGATGCGGGCTTTCACGTCGTGGCGCGTGATCGTCTCGCGCGCCGCTATCGACTTCAGATCGACGACCTCGACCACGGCCTCGTACGCCTCGACGGCGCTGTGGGGGACGTCGAGTCCGAGCGTCCGCTGAGCCTCCAGCACCGCCAGCCACAACCGGCGCTCCAGAACCACGCGGCGCTCGGGGGACCACAAGGCCCGCATCCGCTCGCTGGCATAGCGCGCCGCCAGCACATTGGGCGAGGAGACCTCCACTAGGCCCTCTAGGCCGCTTCCTGCCAGTCCAGGTACTGGCTGCGGCCCGGTCCGACCCCCACGAGCCGGATCGGCACACCGATGCCGTCCTCCAGGAATGCGATGTAATCGGCGGCTGGGGCCGGCAGCTCCGAAGACCGCCTGATGCCGCTGAGGTCGCTGCTCCAACCCTCGAGCTCTTCATACACCGGAACCGCCTTGTGGACCACCGACTGGTGGTAGGGCATGTGTTCGAAGCGCTCGCCGTCCAGCTCGTAGGCGACGCAGACCTTGAGGCTGTCGAGACCGTCGAGCACGTCGAGTTTGGTGAGCGCCACCTCGGTCAGCGAGTTGAGCCTCACCGCCTGGCGCAGCATCACCAGGTCGAACCAACCGGTCCGGCGACGCCGGCCGGTGTTGGTGCCGTATTCGCCGCCGACATCCACCAGATGGTCGCCGACGTCGTCGAACAGCTCGGTGACGAAGGGCCCGGAGCCGACCCGGGTCACGTAGGCCTTGGTGATGCCGATGACGCGGGCGATGTGGCGCGGCCCGATGCCGGCTCCGATGCAGGCGCCGCCGGCGACCGGATTGGACGACGTGACGAAGGGGTAGGTGCCGTGATCGAGGTCCAGGAAGGTCCCCTGCGCCCCCTCAAGCAGCACCTGCTGGCCCGCCTCAAGGGCCTCGTGCACCAGGGCCACGGTGTCGGAAATATGGGGCGCGAGCCGCACCGCGCACTCCTCGATGTACTCGCGGGCAATTTCGGAGGCTGTCATGGGCAGGCGGTTGAAGACCTTGGCCAGCACCTTGTTGGTGTGGGACAGGGCCATGTCGAGCTTGGCTCGGAAGATGCTCGGTTCGAGCAGGTCCTGCACGCGAAGCCCGATGCGCATCGACTTGTCGGCGTACGCGGGTCCGATACCGCGCTTGGTGGTGCCCAGCATCGCCTCGCCGAGATGCCGTTCGTGAAGGGCGTCCAGTTCGGTGTGGTAGGGCATGATGAGGTGGGCGTTGCCCGACAGCCGCAGAGAGCTGCAGTCGATGCCCCTGGCCCCCAGCGCGTCCATCTCGGCTATGAGGACTCGCGGATCGACCACCACACCGTTGCCGATCACCGGCGTGATGTGCTCGTAAAGCACTCCGCTGGGGATCAGCTGAAGTGCGAAAGTCTCGCCGTTCACAACCAGCGTGTGACCGGCGTTGTGGCCACCCTGGTAGCGGACGACCATGTCCATCTCAGCAGCGACGAGGTCGGTGAACTTCCCCTTCCCCTCGTCGCCCCACTGGGTACCGACGACGACGGTCGCAGGCACGGCGCTCTCCTTTTGGGGGCGGGCGTTACCTGACGATTGTACTGGCCCGCCCTGCCAAAGGCGCGGGGCGCGGCTCCGATGTGTTAGAGCAGGACTATGGACGCGTCGGTCTCGCCGGGGCGGTCCACGTCCACCGTCACCACATCGTCGGGGTTGTAGCGGCCCTCCAGCATGGCAATGGCCAGCGGATTCCCGATGGCGCGCTGTATCAATCGCCTCAGTGGCCGGGCCCCGAAGGCAGCGTCGTAGCCGGCCCGGGCCAGGTGCTCCTTGGCCTTGTGGGTGACCTCCAGCTTGAGGCGCTTCGAATCCAGGCGGTCGCCGAGTTGTGCGAGCTGGATGTCGACGATGGAGGCCAGGTCGTCGGGCTCGAGCGGACGGAACCGCACGATGTCGTCGATTCGGTTCACGAACTCGGGCCTGAAGAAGTTGCCCGGCTCGCCCTTCAGGTTCGACGTCATGATCAACACGACGTTGGTGAAGTCCACGGTGCGGCCCTGCCCGTCGGTGAGGCGGCCGTCGTCGAGGAGTTGCAGCAGCACGCCGAACACCTCGGAATGGGCCTTCTCCACCTCGTCGAGCAGTACCACTGCATAGGGGCGGCGCCTGACCGCCTCGGTCAGCTGGCCGCCGGAGTCGTAGCCCACATAACCGGGGGGTGCCCCGATGAGGCGGGACACGGAGTGCTTCTCCAGGTACTCCGACATGTCGATGCGCACCATGGCCTGCTCGTCGTCGAACAGGAATGCGGCCAGGGACCGGGCCAGCTCGGTCTTGCCCACACCGGTGGGGCCCAGGAACAGGAAGCTGCCGATGGGGCGGCGGGGGTCGCCGAGGCCGACACGGCTGCGGCGGATGGCGTTGGCCACCACGCTCACCGCCTCGTCCTGGCCCACGACCCGCTCATGCAGATGCTCCTCCAGGTGGATCAGCTTGGCTGCCTCGCCCTCCATCAGGCGGGACACGGGCACGCCGGTCGAGCGGTTGACCACAGCCGCGATGTGGTCAGGGTCGACCTCCTCGGTGAGCATCGAGGAGTCGCGCTGCAGCTCCGCCAGGCGGCCGGTGGCCTCATCGATGCGACGCTCCAGGCCTGGGATGATGCCGTAGCGGAGCTCGGCGGCCCGCTCCAGGTCGGGCTCGCGCTCAAGGTCGGACCGGCGGGTCTCCAGCTCCTCCTTGAGCGATCGGATGACCCCGATGGCCTCCTTCTCGGCCTGCCAGCGGGCGGTGAGCGCGGAGCACTCCTCGGCGAGGTCGGCAATCTCACGCTCCAGGCCGTCGAGCCGCTCTCGGGAGGTGTCGTCGGTCTCGGAGGCGAGCGCGACGCGCTCCATCTCCAGCTGGCGCAGACGGCGCTCCACCACGTCGATCTCGGTCGGCACCGAGTCGATCTCGATGCGCAGGGAGCTGGCCGCCTCGTCGATGAGGTCGATGGCCTTGTCGGGCAGAAACCGTCCGGTGATGTAGCGATCCGACAGCTCGGCCGCGGCGATCAGGGCCGAATCCTTGATGCGCACACCGTGATGGACCTCGTAGCGCTCGCGCAAGCCCCGCAGGATGGCCACGGTGGCTTCGACGGAGGGCGGCTCCACCAGAACCGGCTGGAAGCGGCGCTCCAGAGCTGCGTCTTTCTCCAGGTGCTTGCGGTACTCGTCGAGGGTGGTGGCGCCCACCATGCGCAGCGCTCCCCGGGCCAGCATGGGCTTGAGCATGTTGCCGGCGTCCATGGCCCCCTCGGCGCCGCCGGCGCCCACCACGGTGTGGAGCTCGTCGATGAACGTGACGACCTCGCCGCCGGCTTCGGTGATCTCCGCCAGCACTGCCTGCAGCCGCTCCTCGAACTCGCCCCGGTACTTGGCGCCGGCCACCATCGCGGCCAGGTCCAGCACTACGAGACGCTTGTTGGCCAGGCTGTCAGGCACATCGCCGTCGACGATCCGCTGGGCCAGTCCCTCCACGATGGCGGTCTTGCCCACGCCGGGCTCGCCGATCAGCACCGGGTTGTTCTTGCGGCGCCGGGCCAGGACCCTGATCACCCGCCGGATCTCGTCGTCGCGGCCTATCACCGGGTCCAACCCGCCGGCCCGGGCCTCCGCGGTGAGGTCTCGGCCGTAGCGCTCCAGCGCCTGGTAGGTGTCCTCGGGCGCCTTGGTCGTCACCCGGTGGCTGCCCCGCACGTCGTGCAGCACCTTGAGCAGCAGCTCGCGGTCGAGGTCCAGATGGTCGCCCAGGGCCAGCACCAGGTGCTCGGTGGACAGGTAGTCGTCGGTGAGGTTGGCGCGCACCTTGTCGGCGTCGGTGAGCACGTCGTGCAGCTGGCGGGAGATGCCGACGTCGGACCCGTAGGCGCGGGGCAGGGTGGCCACCGCCTGCTGGGCCCTGTCCAGCACGGACTTGGGGTCGACGCCCGCGGAGTGCAGCATGGGCAGCACCAGCCCCTCGGCCTGTGCGAGCAGTGCGACGAGGAGGTGGTCGGGCGTGACCTCGGCATGCGAGGCCGACCGGGCCGCCTCGGTAGCGGCCGAGAAGGCCTCCGTCGTCTTGAGCGTCCAGCGATTGGGGTCCAGAGCCATTGTCGCGCCGCTCCTAGCCGCGATGGCGGGGGTCTGTCCCCGGGACCGCACCGGGATCCCTTGTCTCCCGCTCTTGCTCGCTCCGCTCACGGGCCGCTCGGGGATGTTGCCCGCTCACCCTCGCTGCGCTCGCGGGCCGCTCGGGCCCGGGGGCCTCGCTCCGCTCGGCCTCCTGGGCCGGTTCGCGCCGGGCGCGGTACAGCGTCACGGGCCCCTTCGATCGAATGGCCGGGAGCCGGCTGCCGGGGTTGAAGCCGCGGGCGACCAGTTCCGCTAGGTGGTCCTCGTGGGCCTGACGCGCCTCGGAAAGCTGGGCCCGCAGCTCGGCGATCTCGCATTCGAGCTCCAGGACGCGCTGCACCCCGACGAGGTTGAGCCCGGAGTCGGTGAGCCCCGCTATGCGCTCCAGCAGCGCGAGGTCGGCGTCGCTGTAGCGGCGGCTACCACCAGCGGTGCGAGCTGGGGCCAGCAGGCCCTTGCGCTCGTAGATCCGAAGCGTCTGGGGATGCATCCCGGCGAGCTCGGCGGCCACCGAGATCACGTACACGGCTCTATGGAAGCGTTCGTCGGTCATGGTCGTTCTCCGTTGGTTGCGGTGTTGTCGCGTGTTTGGGTCTCTTCGTGGTTTGCGGTCATGGCTGCAAGTGGGCCCGGGGATCCTCGCCGGGAGCGGCCGCGAAGGCCTCCACCGCGGCCCGCTGCTCGTCGGATAGGCGCCGGGGCACCGCCACCTCGACCTCGACGATGAGGTCGGCGCCACCGGTCGAGGCGCTAGCCGGGATGCGGAGACGCCGACCGGTGGTGGTGCCCGGTGGTATGCGGATGGTGACGGTCGAGTCGTCGAGGGTGGGCACCTTGACGTGGGCGCCGAGCGCAGCCTCCGAGAACGTGACCGGAACGGCCAGCGTCAGGTTCTTGCCGTCCCAACCGAAGAGGGGATGGGACTTCACATGGACTCGCACGTAGAGATCGCCCGGCTCGCTACCGGCTCCCTGGCCCGGCGCCCCGCGACCCTTGAGCTTGATCCGCTGGCCGTCGGCCATCCCGGGCGGTATGCGCGTCTTCACCTCGCGGCGACGGTGCTCGACGCCGCGGCCCGAGCAGGCGGAGCAGGGAGCGTCGATGACGGTGCCACGGCCGGCGCAGGGTGTGCAGGGGCGGCTGAAGGAGAACAGGCCCTGGTTCTCGTCGTGCACGCCGCGGCCCGAGCAGGTCGGGCAGCGGCGCGGCCTGGCCGGAGGCTCGGCGCCGGTTCCCGCGCAGGTCCGGCAGCGCGCCTCGCCCATGACCGAGACCGTGGTGGCGACCCCTGACACCGCGTCCGCGAAGTCGAGATGGAGGTCGGCCTCCAGGTCGCTGCCGCGCCTTGCCGGGCCGTCGCGGCGGCGTCGCCCGAAGAGGTCGCCGAACAGGTTCCCGAGATCGCCCGCGTGGGAGAAGTTCCGGTCGAACCCGCCGGACGGACCCGGGCCACCGGGACCGAACGCCCCGGCCATGGGTCCCCGCCGGCGCACTTCGTCGTAAGACTTCCGCTTGGAGGCGTCGCCCAGCACGTCGTAGGCCGACGCCACCTCCTTGAAGCGATTCTCGACGGCGGTGTCGCCGGGGTTGGCGTCGGGGTGCAGCTTCTTGGCCAGCTTGCGGTAGGCCTTGGTGATGTCGGAGGACGAGGCCTCCTCGGAGACGCCGAGAATCTTGTAGTAGTCCTTCTCGAACCACTCCCTCTGGGGCTCCGCGCTCATGACGCCTAGCCCCGCACCTTGACCATGGCCGGCCTCAACACGCGCCCGTTCCACGCGTAACCGGTGCGCAGCACCTCGGCCACGACCGGCCCAGCCTCGCCGTCGTCGCTGGGACCCTCGCTCATCACGGCCTCGTGGAAGCCGGGATCGAAGGGCTCGTCGACCGAGCCGAGCACGGTGAGTCCCTCGGCGGACAGCACTCCCAGCATCTGGGCCTGCACGGCCTCGATGCCCTCGACGCCCTGGCTCACCGCGGCCTCGCAGGCATCGAGCACGGGCAGCAGCGCTTTGGCCAACCTCGAAGCGGCCTGCGCGACGAGCTCCGTGTTGCGCTTGATGGTCTGGCGACGGAAATTGGTGAACTCGGCGGTGATCCGCTGGAGGTCGTCGAGATAGGCCTCGCGCTCGGCCACGACCGCGGCCAGCCCAAGCGGCGCATCCTCAGAGCCCGGCTCGGGTCCGCCCGACTCAGGCTCGGACGCCGCAGGCTCGGGTCCGCCCGACTCAGGCTCGGACGCCGCAGGCCCAACTTCCTCGGCCCGATCGACCTCGGGATCGTCGGCCTGGCCGAGCTCGTCGTGCTCGGGAGCCGCAGGCTCGGGTTCACCGACGTCGAGGGATGGCACGCTCACGCCGTTTCTCGGTCGTCGTCGACGATCTCGGCCTCCACAACATCATCGTCGGACGCCGACGCGTCCTCGCCCTGCTGGCGCTCGGCCGCGGCGGCCGCCTCGTACAACCGCTGGCCGAACTCCTGGCTGGCCGTCATGAGCGCCTCGGTGGCCGACTTGACCGCCTCGATGTCGTCTCCTTCCAGGGCGCTGCGCAAGTCCGCGAGCTTTGAGTTGATGGTCTCCTTCTCGTCGTCGGACACCTCGTCTGCGTGATCCTTCAGCACTTTCTCGGTCTGGTACACCAGCGTGTCGGCCGCGTTGCGGATCTCAGCCTCCTCACGGCGGCGGCGGTCCTCGTCGGCGTGGGCCTCGGCGTCGGTAACCATCTGGTCGATCACCTCGGAGCCGAGCGACGACTGCCCGGTGATGGTCATCGACTGCTCCTTGCCGGTGGCCTTGTCCTGGGCGCTCACATGCACGATGCCGTTGGCGTCGATGTCGAAGGTCACCTCAATCTGGGGCATCCCCCGGGGGGCCGGCGGCAGGTCGACGAGCTGGAACTTGCCCAGGGTCTTGTTGTAGGCGGCCATCTGCCGCTCGCCCTGCAGTACATGGATCTCCACCGACGGCTGGCCGTCCTCGGCTGTGGTGAAGATCTCGCTCTTGCGGGTCGGGATTGTGGTGTTGCGCTCGATGAGGGTGGTCATCACGCCGCCCTTGGTCTCGATGCCCAGCGACAGCGGGGTCACGTCGAGCAGAAGCACGTCCTTGACCTCGCCCTTGAGCACTCCCGCCTGGACGGCGGCGCCGATGGCCACCACCTCGTCGGGGTTGACCGTCTTGTTGGGCTCGCGGTCGGTCATCTGTTGAACGAGGTCGGCCACCGCGGGCATCCGGGTCGATCCGCCCACCAGGACCACATGGTGGATATCGCCCTTGGAGATCCCGGCGTCGGAGATGGCCCGCTCGAAGGGGCTCCGGCAGCGATCGAGCAGGGCCGCGGTCAGCTCCTGGAACTTGGCCCGGCTCAGCGTGTAGTCGAGATGCAGCGGGCCCTTGTCGGTGGCCGTCACGAAGGGCAGGTTGATCTGCGACGACGGGGTCTGCGACAGTTCGATCTTGGCCTTCTCGGCGGCCTCCTTGAGGCGCTGCATGGCCATCGCGTCGGTCGACAGGTCCACGCCGTGGTCGCCCTTGAAAGACGCCACGAGCCAGTCGATGACGGCCTGGTCCCAGTCGTCGCCGCCAAGCTTGGTGTCTCCGGCGGTGGACTTCACCTCGAACACGCCGTCGCCGAGCTCGAGCACCGACACGTCGAAGGTCCCGCCGCCGAGGTCGAACACCAGGATGGTCTGGTCGGTGGACACCTTGTCCAGCCCGTAGGCGAGAGCCGCTGCGGTCGGCTCGTTGATTATGCGCAGCACCTCCAGCCCGGCGATCTTGCCGGCTTCGTGGGTGGCGGTACGCTGGGCGTCGTCGAAGTAGGCGGGCACGGTGACGACGGCCTGGGTCACGGTGTAGCCGAGGTACTCCTCGGCGTCGCGCTTGAGCTTCATCAGCACCCGGGCCGAGATCTCCTGGGCGGCGTAGTTCTTGTCGTCGATCTTGAACTTCTTGGCCGTGCCCATGTGCCGCTTCACCGAGCGGATGGTGCGATGGGGGTTGGTGATGGCCTGGCGCTTGGCCACCTCGCCCACGAGCACCTCGCCGTCGCTGGTGAACGCCACGACGGAGGGGGTGGTGCGCGATCCCTCGGCGTTGGGGACGACTACGGGGTCGCCGCCCTCGAGGACGCTTACGACAGAGTTTGTGGTACCGAGGTCGATACCGACGGCCTTTGGCATGGTGAGGCTTCCTTTCGCCTGTGTGTGTAACCTTCAACGCACACGATATCGAAGTTCATTCCTAGCCACACGAGAAACTTGAGTCTGTTTATATCAAGTTTCTCCGGCTCGGCGCCGATACCTTGGCGGTCATGGCCCACGACCTGATCCTGTTGCGCCACGGCCGCAGCGAGTGGAACGACAAGAACCTGTTCACCGGCTGGTACGACTGCCCCCTCAACGAAGCGGGCCGCACCGAGGCCCGGCGGGCCGCGGAGCTGCTGGCCGAGGCCCGCCTGCTGCCTGGCGCGGTGCACACCTCTGTGCTGCGGCGGGCCACCGAGACAACCGAGATCGTCCTCGACGCCCTCGGCCTGGGCTCGCTGGAGGTGCATTGCAGCTGGCGGCTGAACGAACGCCACTACGGCGACCTGACCGGCCTCGACAAGGCCGCCACCCGCATTGCCCACGGCGACGAGCAGCTCCAGCGGTGGCGCCGGAGCTACGACACCCCGCCCCCGCCCATCCGCCCCGACAACGAGTTCAACCCCAACGACGCGCCCCTGTACGCCAACGTGCCCCCGGAGTTGCTGCCGCTGACCGAGAGCCTCGCCGACGTGCTGGCCAGGCTGCTGCCCTACTGGCAGGACGCCATCGTCGGCGACCTGCGCCGGGGCCACACCGTG